>NZ_JABZSJ010000032.1:0-28839 GCF_015262605.1 Prevotella aurantiaca
ACTTGCAGATATAAGCAAATTATTTACAGGATAATATACTATGAATCAGGAGAATATTAGGTTTTTAAGGGAGGACTAAATAGAGTAAAACATATTAAAAGGAAGAAATTTGAATATCTCAAAAAAAAAGATCTATCGTTCAAAAATCTTCAAAGCGTATTTTTGAACATCTATCACTTTACAAATCCATCAAGCTCATCAAAACTAGTATCAATAAAAGTGTAGTTAATTAGTTTGCTTGTATCAATTAGTTGGGGAGTTGCATATTGTTTGCGGACATGACGAAGTTCAAAAGCTAAACGGAGTGTTTCGCTATCTGCATCTTTTTCATCTATTTGTTTGACTTCTTTATTTGTAATTGTCCTCACCTTAACAATTTCGTACACATCCTGTATTCCTTTACCCTTAATATATGGCATAAAGAAATGGAGATCTTGTAATGCAATGGTTGTCGGAAATTGTTTACCCGTATAATATAAGGTGGCCGTACTATCTAAGAACTTGGGATATTGTTTATTCTCTTCTTTCACTAATCCAATAAGCACACGATTACCAATTTCAACATATGCACCTTTTTGAGGAATAACCTGTGCTATTGTTTCATATGATTTTCTCTTAATAAGATCTTCAATAAATTGTTCCAATAGCACTCTATTTCTCGTATCTTTCGGACGAAGTGGGAATGCACCTATATTTACGTCTTTAATAGTTTTGTAGAATTTAGACATGGCAACATCGTTTCGTTCTCCATCACCAGGGAAGAGAATATAACCTCCTATAACTTCTTTTTTCAAAGCTTTCGAATCATAATCTTTATAGTAGATGGCATCACGATAGCGATGCATCTGATTAATTGCGTCATCAGGCGGAGTATCTACCCCCTTTTCTTTTCCGTTTAAACGATATTTAGCATCAAAAAGATAAGTCATTTTCATGCCTTGTTGTAAATCGTTTTTAGTAAGTTGCAAAACAATATCTGGTTTTTGTGGAACTGTAGGAACAATCAAATCTTTCATTCCTACATTGTCATTCTCTTTGTCAGAGTTTTTGGGGTTATAAACAAGTTCTGCCAATTCTACACCATCTTTTCTAAATAAGATACGTGAATGTTCACCTTTTCCAAGTTCCCATGTAAAAGCTCCACTCATTTCCATGCGGTTATGATGTTCCACATCCTTATCTTCTAAGTGCAATTGTTGTTTTACAATATGGCTTACTTCGATAAAGCACCAAATTTCATACAATGTTGCAATATCTTTAGTTTGCAAACGATATAATCCATCATTAAGCGAATATGCTCTTCTCAATATGTTCCATGTGCGATAAACCTGGCAATAGCCTGTAGCTTTTTGTAAAACCAAACTTTCCTGATTAATTCCTTTAAAGCTACCTATGCTACGGAAAAAGGAGTGTCGTTTCAAATGTTTCAATGCTTCCGAAATCTTTTGCATATCAATTCTCATGTTATCGGAAGCATTTTTTATGGATTCTATTCGTTGCCTAAGTTCTTCATAATGTTTGCTTATTTCATTCAGAGCATATTTAAGAAAACGGTTTTCTTGTGTGTCGTTCGATTGTATTTGTTGTTCCACACAATATAGATAGGCAGTTTCTTTGCGATGTTCTGCCAGTTTGTTTTCTATGTTATGAGGAATTTGTTTTAGTTTATCGGCTCGTAAATACACCTCCTCACCATGCAATCTACGTCTTGGACGTTCTATAATATTTCTGCATGCCTTAATAAATGTATTTTGTTCTTTTTCAAATATGCTCCACCAAACTATATCAGGACGTTCACCTTTTTGGTCGGGAGAAAATCCATGAAACGTACGGCGCATATAGTCTAACGATAACATACGATATTCTCGTTCAATATCTTCTACTATAGCGCGCCAATGTTCGTGATAATCAAGTTTAGTGCTGAGTACTTCAAAGCTAAAACTAAAAGTCTTGGTTTCTTTCTCAATCTTGTAAACAATCTGAATTTCGCTTCGTCCTATTTCGTTGCCATAATTTAGAAAGCCTGCTAAAATATGTCTGCGAAACGAAAAGCGATCGTTATCGTTTTGAAGTATAGATCCAAATTGTGCAGTTTTTACATTGTCGTTGAATTCGATCCAAATAGGGTAGTCTACATTTTCAAAGAATGTTGCAGGGGCATCTATTCCTTGTTCTATATTAAATATCTCTTCTGAATTTTGGCATCTCGTAACTGAAACTACACCTTCAGACCAAGAGTAAGTGGAAAATAGTTTATCTTCGCCCACATTATTCTTTGCTTTATTCCATATGCTGTCAAATTTTGTACATTCAACAATCAATGTGAAATCTTTGTGTTTAATGGTAAGTAGTTCCATACTTTAAGTTGTTTAACTCCAAAAACTAGTATGACCCGAAACGAGTTTCGCTTTCATTTCCTTTAATTTTTTCAACGAAATAGAACCGATATCTTCTTTTTCTTCGCCAGCAATTTCCTCTAATTTTTCTTTTATCGTATTGCTTAATTTGTCAAGGAAAGCATCGCTCACTTTTATATCATCACCTTCTATTCGCGATAACACCTTCATACTTGTAATTTCGTCCAAAGCACGAGCTATAATATATTTCTCTGTTAGGTCGTTATCCTCTTCGTCTTTATTATAAGGTAAGTTGTTTACCACATATAGCAAGAATTCGTTTCGAGTGCGATAAGCCACTTTGAAAGGAGTGTTTTCTAATACATTATTTACTTCTTCAAGATAATTTAGAACAATGTCGCAAACTTCTTTGTTATCAGCATATAAATCTATACCTTCTACAGCTTCACCTATAAGTTCTGCTTTCCCCAATTTTCCAATTAGTTCGTAGCGTTCTGTTAAGCCACCATGCAAATTTACTTCGTTCATTTCTATCGTCATGGCACGATCAAGTACTTTTCGAGAGAAAGAGAAAGTAGTTTCGTCCATATTTACCGTACCTACAACTATCAAATTTTGTGGAATACAGATACCATCTTTTAAGAAACGATCTCGTACATCATCGTTATTAGTCAATTCGCTTGTTAGTACACGATACCAGTCTTCCAAAGATTTTTCTAAAATAGGGTCTGTTGTTATGGTGCCATCTTCACAACATTTTCGCGATTCTATTACACTCAAATATTCTGCAAAATATTGTTCTACTGGTGCTAGGTTCATTTCGTCTAAACACAAGAAGTAAGGAGTATCAATATTTTCCCATGCTTTAGCAATAAACTTTAAAAAGTCTCCAGCCACAAATTCAGCTTTTCCGCTAACACGACTAACATAGCCAAGTAAGTCGCTTGAATCGTGCCAATTAGGTTTAACTTGTACCATTTGGAAGTTCTTAGGCTTTTGTGCTTTGTATTCTTCCGAATCTTTTTCCCAACAAGCTCTTGCTAATTCTCTAACTATTCTGCTCTTTCCTGTACCTGAAATTCCTGCAAGCAAAAGGAATGGCTTTGATTTGATAGCAGTAATATAGGGGCGGTAAGTTAAATACTTTTTAAAGGTCGTATTTTCTACTTTAACATTGGATATTACTCTATTTCCATAGAGATTCTTAAAGTCAGATTGTAAAATAATAACATAATCTGTTATTTCTAGTCCAGCATATAAAGTTTGGATAAAAGGTCCTCTACTTATTTCACCTGGAGATGCTACAGTACTTACTTTCTTTGCATCAATATTTTCTTTAGAAACATCTACTCCGAAATCTTTTAGTCCTTTTTTTAGCATACTCTCGGAATATAATGAATCTACAAATTCAATATCTTTTATACGAGAATTAAAAATACCAGATATAAAGTTTAATGGTATGTTGAATTCTTTAGAAAATTCTTGAAGAAGAAATTCTTTCGTTACATTATCTTCAAATGATTTTCTTCTATATGCCCAAACTATTACGTCATAGATGCTTGGAGTAAATTTCCCCTGTTCTTTAAAATATTTATCCCACTTATTAGAGAAAACAACATGCAAGGAACGGTTAGTGTTATACTTTTTTTTATCTATACTTAAGTTAAAAATATTTTCAAGGAAGTTTGAAACTTCATCGAGATCGACCTCATACGGGACTGAAGTACGTATATAGCTCTTACAACCTTTTAAAATAGCTAAATATCCCCATGATTTATTAGTCATGCTATTTTGAAAACCTTTATAGGCTTCGAGCACAGAATTTAGACTTATATATTTCATTTTCCTATAGTTGATTCATAAGTTTTTATCATGTTTTCCATTATCTTTATAATTATTGGCACACTAACAGAGTTTCCCAATTGTTTATATGCTTGAGCGTCTGATACTGGGAATACAAAATTATCTGGAAATCCTTGAAGTCTTTTTGCTTCAAGAACAGACAACTTTCTGCGGATATCCCATAGTTTTGGAGTTCTATTTGCAATGATAGTAGAGGCATATGTATCTAGGCAAGAATAGAATGCCTCTTGAATTTGCGTTTTTGCAGGATCTCCTACATGAAATCTTAAAGAACCATCTGCTTTTTGAAATGAATAAACACCATATTTCCCTTTTTTTGTAGTAGGTTTATATTTAGAATTATCATGTTGGATTCTATCGCCATTTTTAGCTTTTGTAAAATGATAATCTATTCGTTCAAGTTCAAATTTAGAAATAGCTAATGATGGATTATTATCATTTAGTTCTATAATATCACGTAAAATAGGGTGTCGGTCTATTGGTTTAGGCCATTCAAATTTAACATCTGTTCTAAATGCTACACAATACCATCTTTCTCTCTTTTGAGGTAGTCCATAATTTAGTGAAGATAGAATGGTCCAATGCGGGTAATAGCCTAATTGACGTAGAGTGTCTAAGATTGTATTAAGTGTTTTTCCTTTATCGTGAGACCTTAATCCTTTAACATTTTCTAGAAAAACCATAGGAGGTTTGTGGTATTCTAAAATTCGACAAATATCAAAAAAAAGTGTACCCCTAACTTCATCATCAAAACCTAGTTTTTCTCCCGCATAACTAAATGGTTGACAAGGAAAACCTGCTGTTAATATATCAAAAGTAGGGATATCTATCTCATTAATAGTCTTAATGTCTCCTTTTGGAACTTCATGAAAATTAGCTTCGTAGGTTTGTTGTGCAAATTTATCATTATCTGATGAGAATATACATTTTACTCCGTTACTCTCCATAGCTAATCGAAAGCCACCAATACCACAGAATAAATCTATTCCTTTATATTCTTTTTTCATTCTGCTTCTATTTAAAAATACCAAATCGTAACACTTTCGTTAATTCAATATCTTGTAATTTGATAGTATGTATAAATTACCCTAAATCTGGCTAAAAGAAATGGTATACCATTTTGAAAAGATGACTTGGTCTTTTTATTAACCTTTTGTTTGTTCTTTACCTTTCTGTAAGAAATACTTTCAACCTATTTATTTTTTAGATGTCATAGTAGACGTTTTCTTTCTAATAAAATCGTACACTTAATGAAATAACCAAATTTGTTTGAATTACAAAGCATAGTTTGTTCTGTGCAAAGATAATGAAAAAAACTGATTTAAAGAATATGCCAATAAAAGATATTAATTACTTTTTTATTTTATAATAATAAACCCTTGAATTTATAATAATAATCTCATCGTTTTTTTATTATAAATTTTTATTTTTTAATTATAAATTTTCTGCGTCATTCTTACAGCTTGTTTTTATGTTGGAATCAATCAATGGAATAGGGCAGAGGAATGCGTTTTTGTGGTGCTTTTTAGCTCGCTTTTTGTTAGTGGCGGTATAGTTGAATGGGTTGAAACGATGGAAACGAAAAAAGCAACTAAGCGGGGATGCTTAGTTGCTTTAATTTTATTTTTATTCAAGGTATGTTCTAAAACTTTAATGTCGTGAATGACTTTATTAGAACTTGGTTTGCTCTTTGGGATTGTTTTTACTTCTTGTTGGCATCTTTTTCTCATTTCTCTGGTTGTATAGTTTTGCTATATTCCTTTAAGATTGAAGAAGAACCTGTTCGACTGGAAGGTAAAAACTGCAAAGATAGATTTTTAGAACCCGCCTTTTAGGAAACTATCTGTTTTTATTCCATAGTTTCTACAGCTTTGAAGTGTTCGAGTTCCTTGCTGTCGAATGCTTTGATATAAGCAACGCTACCAGCAACTTCTTCTTCTGTCATGCGAACAAATACATGTGCAGACTTTTTGAATAACTCTGGAGCCTTACTTGCATCTTCAATGAGGAGCAACGATTCTATAATACCAGCAGTCATGTTGTACAATCGGCGTGCAAGGAAATCTATCGTGTCTTGACATTCGCTTGCTTTTACCTTTTCCAATGCTTCTTCGTATTGTGCAATAAGGTTTGCTACACGAGTTTTTAAGTCCTTCATGCAGTCGCATACCTCGTTTTCCAACATTTCTTTCATTATGCTGAGGTATGTTCCGTTGGTAATATAGCGTATCGCTGCTACAACTTGCAATTGTGTTGTACCTTCGTAAATAGAGAAGATACGTGCATCGCGGTAAAGACGCTGACACTTATATTCCATAATGAAACCAGAACCACCGTGGATAGAAATAGAATCGTAAGCGTTTTGGTTAGCATATTCGGAGTTAATACCCTTTGCCAATGGTGTAAATGCATCAGCAAGACGAGTATATTGTTTCATTTCTTGGCGTTCCTCAGCAGTTAGTTTTTGGTCGCGTGCAATATCTTCCAACGCTTTGTAAATATCCACATAGCGTGCAGTTTGATAAAGAAGCGAACGACCAGCATCTAACTTTGCCTTCATACGAGAAAGCATATCGTAGACAGCAGGGAAAGTAATAATTTTCTTTCCAAACTGCGCACGTTCCTTTGCGTAATTCAAACCTTCTTTATAGGCTTCGCTTGAAAGACCTACACTCTGCGCTGCAATTCCAAGGCGAGCGCCATTCATGAGTGCCATTACATATTTGATAAGTCCCATGCGTGTATTGCCACAAAGTTCTGCTTTCGCATTTTTATAAACCAATTCGCAGGTAGGCGAGCCATGAATACCGAGCTTATGTTCAATATGGCGCACGTCTACACCACCATCGCGTTTGTCGTAGATAAACATAGAAAGTCCGCGACCATCGTGTGTACCTTCTTCAGAACGAGCAAGAACCAAGTGAATATCAGAGTCGCCATTGGTAATAAAACGCTTAACACCATTCAGACGCCAACAATTTTCTTTCTCATCGAAAGTAGCTTTTAGCATTACACGTTGCAAATCGGAACCAGCATCAGGCTCAGTTAAGTCCATCGACATCGTTTCGCCGTTGCAAATACGAGGAATATACTTTGCACGTTGTTCGTCGTTTCCAAATTCGTAAAGTGTGTCGATGCACGACTGTAACGACCAAATGTTTTGGAAACCACCATCGGCAGACGAAATCATTTCTGAAAGCATAGAGAATACCACGTTAGGTAGGTTTAAACCACCATATTGACGAGGCATACTAACACCCCAAAGACCAGCTTTGCGAGTAGCATCTAAATTCTCGTAAGTTTTGCTTGCATAATGCATACGATTATCGATGAGGTGTGGACCTTCCAAATCTACCGATTCAGAGTTAGGTTCGATAATATTTGCAGCTACATCGCCCGCAATATCGAGAATGCGCTTATAGTTTTCTATTGCATCCTCATAATTTACAGGAGCCTCTTCGAATTTATCTTTGTCAGCGTAATTGCGTTCTTTCAGCTCAACAATTCGCTTCATGAGAGGGTGTTCCAAGTGGAACGCAATCTCTGGTTGGTCTGTATAATAATTTGCCATTTTTGTTTCTCCTCTTCCGTTACTTACTGTTTTGCTTGTAATACTTAATCATTTTAGGCAGCACTTCTCCCACATCTCCCTTGATAACATAATCGGCAATTTGGTTGATAGGAGCATCAGGGTCGTTATTGATTGAAATAATGATTCCCGAATCCTGCATACCAGCAATGTGCTGAATTTGTCCTGAAATACCACAGGCAATATATACTTTAGGGTGAACTGTAACACCAGTTTGTCCTACTTGTCGGTCGGTTGGAATCCATCCAGCATCTACAGCTGCGCGCGATGCACCTACTTCTGCGTGTAAAACATCGGCAAGTTGGAAAAGTGTTTCAAAGTTTTCTTTTGAACCTACACCATAACCTCCAGCGACAACAATAGGAGCACCTTTTAAGTTATTTTGTGCTGCTTCAACATGGCGTTCAATCACCTTAACAGCATATGCTGCTTCATCAACATACTTACTTACTTCAGGATAAACCACTTCTTGTTTTGCAGTTCCTTCATAAATAGCTTTCTGCATTACACCAGAGCGAACAGTAGCCATTTGTGGACGATGATCAGGATTTACGATAGTAGCTACAATATTGCCACCAAAGGCAGGGCGAATTTGGTACAAGATGTTGTCGTAGTGCTTTCCAGCTTTCTTGTCATCATATTCACCGATTTCAAGTTGTGTACAATCAGCAGTCAGACCAGAAGTTAAAGACGATGAAACACGAGGACCTAAGTCGCGACCAATAACAGTAGCTCCCATGAGCGCAATTTGTGGTTGCTCCTCTTTAAATAAGTTTACGAGTATGTCAGTATGGGGTGCTGATGTGTAAGGGAATAAACCTTTACCATCGAAAACAAATAGTTTATCAACTCCGTAAGGTAAAATTTGGTCTTCTACCTTACCTTTTATATCGGTTCCAGCCACAATGGCGTGGAGTTCTACGCCTAATTGGTTGGCGAGTTTACGTCCTTTTGTGAGCAATTCCTGTGATACTTCCTGTACCGTTGTTTGCTCTATTTCACAATATACAAATACGTTATTCATAGCTTATCCTATCCTATTATCTTCTCGTCCAACAATTCTTTAATTAAGCTATCAATGTCTTCGTCAGACCCAGTGATAGTTTTACTTTCTTTTGCTTGGAAAACAATGTTTTGTACAGTTTTTACCTTTGTTGGTGAACCAGAAAGACCACATTGTTCTTCATCTCCATCAACATCAGCTACCGACCATTGATTTAATGTAAGGTATGGACGCTGTTCGAAAAGTTCTGCCCAAGGTTCTTTCCCTGTACGTTCCATCGGACAGGTTGCATATTTGTACTTCATTACAAGTTTGGCATTGCATGGACGAGCTGGTGCTGCAGTTCCATTCACAGTGATAACTACTGGTAATGGCGCTTCAACAGTTTCAACACCTCCATCAATCATGCGGCGTATTGTGGCTTTGCCATCTTCGACCTTTAGTATTTCTTCGGCATAAGTAACCTGATTGAGTCCTAATTTCTGTGCTACTTGTGGTCCAACTTGTGCTGTATCTCCGTCAATTGCTTGGCGTCCGCCAATAATTAGGTCTACATCGCCAATCTTTTGTATGGCAGTAGCCAAGGCGTAAGAAGTTGCAAGTGTATCAGCACCAGCAAATTTACGGTCGGTTAATAGCCAACCAGTGTCTGCACCACGATATAAACCTTGTCGGATTATTTCACCAGCACGAGGAGGCCCCATTGTAAGTATACCCACTGTAGAACCAGGATATTGTTCTTTTAATCGTAATGCTTGTTCAAGTGCATTCAAGTCTTCAGGATTAAAGATAGCGGGCAATGCGGCACGATTTACCGTTCCTTCTGCTGTCATGGCATCTTTACCCACATTTCGTGTGTCAGGTACCTGCTTTGCAAGTACAACAATTTTCAAACTCATATTATATAATGTGTTGTTTAGATACTTGTTGCTTAATTAAAATTAGTGTAGCAAAAGTACGTTTTTTTTATAAATCACACAAATTTAATGCACAAAAACCTGCAAAACGTGCACAAATAAGATGGTTTGCGCAATGATTAAGGCAATATTTGTATAATTATTTTTATTGCTGCAACCTGCTCAAGCTATAAGGGAAAGCTTAATGTTGTGGAAGGTTTACCGCTATAGAGCAAATTTAGAATCTACCTTATTTATAGGTTGCAACAATTTATGAGTTGTTCCCAGTTATTAGAAAAATCGCGAATAGTGTCGAAAAGTATGTTTGCACCCTCATTGAGAAGTATTGAATCGGGAAGAGGACCAGTGTTTATAGCAATAGTGAAGCACCCTGCAGTTACGCCTGCACGTACTCCTAATGGCGCATTTTCAACGACAACGCCTTCGTGCGGTGCAAAATTACCAGCTTTTTGCAAGCCCATAAGGTAAGGATCAGGATTTGGTTTGCCACGTTTTACGTCGAAAGCAGTGGTAACTTGTGTTTCGTCGATAAAATCTTTGAAGTCTGAAAGCAAGCGATTGATAAGCTGACGTTGTCCGCTTCCTGTTACAATACCTATTTTTAAGCCACTATTCTGTATTTTCAGCATTAACTCTTTCACACCATCAAAGATATTTGTGGTTGGCATTTCGTGAAAATAATGTGCTTTTAGTTGGTACATTTCAGCTGCTTCATCTTCTGTTAATTCCTTTCCTAACTGGTCTTTTGCATACTTTCGTACCGTATCCACACCTCTTGCTCCCTCCGTTGCGTATGCATCTTCAGCAGTAAAAACAATTCCAAATTCGGTCATTGCTCTTTGCCAAGCTTTTGCATGATTGGGCATAGAATCATATAATACACCGTCCATATCAAAAAGAACAACCTTCGGTGCAAAGGGTTGTTCTGCCTGTTTGTTGTATTCTGCGATTGCTTGCTGAAACATTGTTATTTGTAAAACTAAAAAGCCCAACCTATTAAAATAAGGGGTTGGGCTTCTTGTAAGTTTATAATCTTTGTCTGATAGCTTTACTTTCTTCCTCGTAACCAGGTTTATCAAGTAAGGCAAACATATTCTTTTTGTATGCTTCTACACCAGGTTGGTTGAACGGATTAACTTGTTGTACCAATCCGCTGATACCACAAGCTTTCTCAAAGAAGTAAATAAGCTGTCCGATAAAATATTCGTTTAGTTTTGGAATGATAATGCGAATGTTTGGAACACCACCATCTACGTGTGCAAGACGTGTACCTAATTCAGCCATCTTGTTTACTTCGTCCACACGTTTACCTTCGAGGAAGTTCAGTCCGTCAAGGTTTTCATCATCGTGTGGGAATAGCAATTTCTGGTTAGGTTCTTCAACAGAGAGCACTGTTTCAAAGATGGAACGTTCGCCTTCTTGTATCCATTGTCCCATAGAATGGAGGTCGGTAGTGAAGTCGCAGGCTGCTGGGAAGATTCCTTTTTGGTCTTTTCCTTCGCTTTCTCCATAGAGTTGCTTCCACCATTCAGCCATAAAATGGAGCTTTGGTTGGAAGTTTGCCATTATTTCTATCTTCTTTCCAGCTTCAGAATATAGTGCTTGACGAATGGCAGCATAGCGAGCTGCAATATTCTGAGCAAATGGTGCATCTACTCCAGTTGCCTTTTCCATATCTTGTGCACCCTTTACAAGCTGCAAAATATCGAATCCTGCCACTGCAATAGGTAATAAACCAACTGGAGTAAGCACAGAGAAACGACCGCCAACATTATCGGGAATAACAAAAGTCTTATAACCTTCGCGAGTTGCGGCTGTGCGTGCTGCACCCTTTACAGCGTCGGTAATAGCAACGATAACGTTCTTTGCTTCTTCTTTTCCACGCTGCTTTTCGCATTGTTTCTTTAATAAACGGAAAGCAAGAGCAGTTTCTGTGGTTGTTCCAGACTTAGAAATGTTTATTACACCAAAGCGTTTATCTTTCAAGAACTCTGTGAGTTCGTACAAATAATCTTCGCTAATGTTGTTTCCTGCATAAAGAATGGTAGGGTTCTTCTTATCTTTTAAAAGCCATGCAAAGCTGTTGTCTAATGCTTCAATAATAGCGCGAGTACCAAGATAAGAACCTCCGATACCTGCTACCACTACAAAGTCGCACTTTTCGCGCAAAGTGCTGGCAACACTATTTATCTCGTTTATAAACTCCTCTGTAATGCTTGTAGGTAAATGTAACCAACCTAAGAAATCGTTACCAAGGCAAGTTCCTTTCTCCAACGCTTCTTGTGCTGCCGCTACCTGTGGTGCATACGATTCTACTGTGCCCGGATTTAATACCTGGGCTGCTTTTGAAATGTCTAATTTTATACTTTCCATTTGCGTATTACCTGAATGAATCTGTTAATAATTTTATTTCTACTTTGGGGCTAATACCTTCGTACAGAATGTTGTAAACGGCATCGAGGATAGGCATGTTTACGTGTAAGTGTCGGTTAATTTCCTTCATACACTTTGTTCCGAAATAGCCTTCGGCAATCATTTCCATTTCCATTTGTGCCGATTTAACGCTATATCCTTTTCCTATCATCATGCCAAATGTACGATTTCGGCTGAAGTTACTATACCCAGTAACGAGTTGGTCGCCAAGATAAACACTGTCTACCATACTGCGTTGCAAGGGATTTATACTGGTAAGCAAACGCTCCATTTCCTGCATTGCATTTGAAATAATCACTGCTTGGAAGTTGTCGCCGTATTGCAAACCTGAACAAATGCCCGACGCAATGGCATAAACATTCTTCAGAACCGAAGCATATTCAATGCCAAGAACATCACGAGATACCTTTGTTTTAACGTAATTAGATACCAAAACTTCGGTCAAAGCACGTGCTTTGTTGGTATCTGTACAACCTACGGTGAGGTATGTAAGGCGTTCCATAGCCACTTCTTCAGCATGCGATGGTCCACCTATTACTGCTAAGTTTTCATCTGGCACCTTCATTACCTTATTAAAGTATTCCGAACAAACCAAATTTTCGTCGGGCACAATACCTTTTATGGCTGTTACGATGAACTTATCATGCAACTTGTGCTTTACTTTCTTTAAAATACCTTTAAGATATGGTGATGGAGTTACGAAGATAAGCGTATCGTAATCCTGCACCAAACGATTGATGTCTGATGACAAACGAATTTCGTTGGTGTCAAAATGAGCACTTGTTAGATAGGTGGGGTTGTGTCCCAACTTGCGAAATTGCTCAATTGTCTCGTCGCGTCGAAAGTACCAACCTATGTGGTGTGTATGTTCCACCACAATCTTTGCGATAGCTGTAGCCCAACTTCCGCTTCCGATGATTGCTATGTTTCCTACGTCGTACATGTCTTATTATAAGGAAAGGCAATGCCTTTCCTTTTTCTTGTTATTGTGCTTTGTCAATCCATTGTTGAATTTCATCAACCGATGGCTTGTCGTATCCTAACTTGTATTTCTTGTTTATCTCGCCAAGTTTTTGTTGCAAGCCTTGTGCTTTCTCCTCTTTGATATTCTGAATGAGGTTAAAACCACACTTACGAAGTACGTAAACCCAATCTTCTGGTACACCTATCTCTGCCCATTCCTTGATGCTGCTTTGTGGAACTTTTGCCTCTGGCTTCATTTGTGGGAAGAGTAACACCTCTTGGATATACTCTTGTCCAGTCATTAACATAACCAAACGGTCTATACCAATACCTATACCAGATGTTGGAGGCATACCATATTGAAGTGCACGGAGGAAGTCTTGGTCGATAACCATTGCTTCATCGTCACCGTTGTCTGCTAATCTCATTTGCTCTTTGAAGCGTTCTTCCTGATCAATAGGATCGTTTAATTCTGAGTAAGCATTGGCTAATTCCTTACCGTTCACCATTAACTCGAAGCGTTCGGTTAGTCCTGGCTTAGAGCGATGCATCTTTGTGAGTGGAGACATTTCTACAGGATAGTCTATAATGAATGTTGGCTGTATGAATGTTCCTTCACAAAACTCACCAAATATTTCGTCAATTAGCTTACCTTTACCAAAGCTACTGTCGATACCTTCGAGCTTTAACTCATTCACAGCAATGTTGCGGATTTCCTCTTCCGACTTTCCGTAAAGGTCGAAACCGGTCTTTTCCTTGATAGCATCGAGGATAGGAAGACGGCGGAATGGTGCTTTGAAGCTGATAGTGTTATCGCCTACCTTTACTTCAGGCTTACCATTTACAGCTGTACAAATCTTTTCTATCAGCTTTTCAGTAAAGGTCATCATCCAATTGTAGTCCTTGTACTGAACATAAAGTTCCATACATGTAAACTCTGGGTTATGGAAACGATCCATACCTTCGTTACGGAAGTTCTTTCCTATCTCGTATACACCTTCGAAACCACCCACAATCAGTCGCTTCAAATAAAGCTCGGTAGCGATACGCATATACATTTCTGTATTCAGTGCATTAAAGTGTGTGATGAAAGGACGGGCACTTGCACCACCTGCAATAGTCTGTAATGTAGGTGTCTCCACTTCTGTATATCCAGCATCATCAAAGAAACGACGCATTGTTCTCAATACTGTAGCACGCTTTTGGAACGTTTCTTTCACGCCATCGTTCACCACTAAATCTACGTATCTACGACGATAGCGTAGTTCTGGGTCGTCAAATTTGTCGTAAGCCACACCATCTTTATACTTAACAACGGGTAATGGCTTCAAGCTTTTTGATAGTAAGGTGATGTCTTCAGCGTGTACTGAAATTTCGCCCATCTGTGTTTTGAACACATAGCCTTTGATTCCAATAAAGTCACCAATATCCAGCAATTTTTTAAAAACAATGTTATATAGGTCTTTATTCTCTCCTGGGCAAAGTTCATCGCGTGTGATGTAAACCTGTATTCTGCCCTTGCTGTCTTGTATTTCTGCAAACGAAGCCTTGCCCATGACACGTCGTCCCATTAAACGACCAGCAATAACGACTTCGCGTTTCTTGTCTTCTGTAAATTCAGACTTTATATCCGTTGAGTAAGCATTAGTTGGAAACTCTGCTGCTGGATATGGATCAATACCCATATTGCGCAGTTCCTGCAAGCTCTGACGGCGCACAATCTCTTGTTCTGATAATTCTAAAACGTTCATATTCTCTATTAATCGAATTATAATCTTTATGATTTGCAAATTTAATAAATTATTTGCAATTCCTCGTTCTTTTTGTCTTTTTTATGCCTTAATCAGGTGGTTACGTTTGCATCGTAGTACGAGAATAATGTAAAGTAAAGTTAAATAATATGCGTTAAAAGTTAATTTTAAAATCGTGAAACACGCTGAGAAGAGCTGTTTTCTGCACAGATGATAAATTGTTTGCAAATAATGGCACTTTTTGTGTGCAACGCTAACTCTACTGAACATCAATAAGTTCGTTATGTAATGGGTATGAAAGTGCAATCATAGTGCAGTGTTTATCACTTAGATAGAACTATAAAGGTAAAAGAAAGGATAATTTTTGCCTTGTAAAACATATGCTTTTACCTCGTAAAAGAGCCTCTTTTGTGTAGTAAAAGCATAGCTTTTGTTCGACAAAAGTGCCGCTTTTGAAAAATCAAAGCTATTTTTTAATTTTCCCAAACCTTATCTTAATGTTTCACGAGTCTATTATATGGTTTCGTAATTGTTAAAGAATTGTCTTCTTGTTAAGCATCTTTAACTGTTCTGTTAAGAGCTGCCGAGCACTCTATAATTATTGAATAAGCAAAGTAAAAGCGATGTTCTTTAGTTCATTTTAGTTATATACTCTTGTAATGTATCATTCAATAGCATTTATAAAGTCTAACTTCGATAATGAGATAAACTTTATATCATGTGGCTTTAGACACTTTATATATTCTTAAAAAACAAAAAAAGATAGAATTAAAATGGGGGTTTTTGCTATGAATTTAGTTATATTTGCAAACTCATTTGTTAAATATAAAATTTCTACACAATAGAGAAAATATGAAGAAAATCTTACTTTCAATGCTTTTGTCGGCAGCTGTTACACTTCCGACACTTGCTATCCGACCAATGCCAAAGGTATGGACGGTGAAACAAAGCGACAGCACAAGCATCAAGATATTAGTGCAAGGAGAAGGCGGGCGTGGTATTTATTATACTTCACTTGATGGAAAAATCATCGTAAAAGGCGAAAACAACGACTTCTATTATGCTGTTATCCGTGACGGAGAACTAAAGCCTTCTGCTTTCATTGCCCATGAAGCAGGCGATCGTACAGCTGAAGAGAAAGCGTTCTTGGCTGAGACAAAGACCGAGAAAAACCTACACTTAGTGAAGGTTGCTCCTAAGCATACATCGCATAAAGCACCAACTCGCGTTATCAGCGCATCTACTGTAGATGGTTTAGGCGAGTATAATAACTCAGGAATGGGCGGTATTCAAAGTATCGGAAAGCCACTTGTACCAGTTGTAATGGTTGAATTTACTGACAAAAGCTTTTTGTCTACCACTACAAAAGAGAAGATGACACGTTACTACAATGAGAAAGGCTACAGTGATGAAACCCATTGTGTAGGTTCGGTAAAAGACTTCTTTGAATCACAAAGTCGTGGTATGTTTGTGCCAACATTTGAGGTTATTGGCCCAATCAAGGTAGATCACAGCTACGCATACTATGGAAAAGATGAGAAAACTGCCGAATTGGTAAGAGACGTAGTACAGAAAGCAAAGGCTCAAAATATCAGCTTCGATAAGTTTAAGCACCCTTCAACAGGTAACGTAGAGCTTATTTGTTTGTTCTATGCTGGTCGTGGTCAGGCTACAGAAAACCCTAACGACCCTCTCTATGAGAACTATATTTGGCCACAAGAACAAGATATTGATGAGAACATACAAGGTACAACCTTTAACTCTTTCTTTGTTGGTAACGAGTTAAACTACTATGGTAAACTTATGGGTATGGGTGTGTTCTGTCACGAATTAGGCCATGCATTGGGCTTGCCAGATTTCTATAACACCAGTCAATTCGTAACTTTGCCACGCGATCCATTTAGTTATTGGTCTATTATGGACGCAGGTCCTTATGTAAACGATGCTAATGCACCTATTGGTTATACAGCTTACGAGCGTTCTTACTTAGGTTGGTTGAAGATAAAAGAACTTACAGGACCAGAAATAGTAACCCTCGATCCAGTTTCAAATAGAAACGGACAGTTGGCAGCGATAGTACGTTCTCCACGTAATCGTTCTGAATACTTCATACTTGAGAATAGAAGTTCAGACACATGGTACCCTAAAGAGTATAAAGAAAGAAGAGGTAGTGGTTACGAAACAAATACTTTCGGTGATGGATTGATGTTGAGTCACTATGCTTACGAAAAAGGTATCTGGGAGTACAATAGTGTAAATACCGTTGCTAACAAGATGCGTGCTTATATGATTCCTGCTGATAATGAAAAGCTTAGCTATAGTGCACACAAAGAAAATCTATATGGTGTGAATAAGAAAAATATAGATAAGCTAACATTCTACGATGGAGTTAGTATCTCTAATGCCGTTCAAGGAATTGAAATTAAGGCTGATGGAACCATTACTTTTGGCTACAGACAGCAGCCTAATGGTATTGAAAACATCAACGAAGCTACTGCAGAAAATGCTGGCGACGGCAACTATTACGACCTACAAGGACGTAGAGTGCTGAACCCAACACGTGGTATCTATATCCACAATGGCAAGAAAATCGTGGTGAAGTAAACACCGTTGATTAACACATACTTTGTTCCTCCCTGCTTGATAAATATCGAGTGGGGAGGAATTTTATATATTAAGTTTCGTAATCTGATAGTTTATTGCTAACTTTGCAGTAGTTGAGTTTTTATCAACTAAGATGTATTAGTCATTAAACATATCAGATAGACATATTTAAATAATGAACGTAGAGAAATATAGTACTATTTTAGAGAATGAAGAAGGCCTGAGTCGCACCTTGGGGATGCGCTTTATATCAACCCCAGAGCCTGATACGCTGATGGCAAAGATGGCGGTTGATGATAGAAACAAGCAAACCTTTGGTTTCCTTTCTGGTGGTGCTACGTTGGCATTGGCAGAGAATGTTGCCGGTGTAGGCTCTATGGCGCTTTGCGATGGTAAGATGGCTTTGGGTATAAACGTAAGCGGAAACCATGTGCAAGCTATGCCTTATGGTGGCACGGTTACTGCTTATGCACGAATTTTACACCAAGGACATAAGCTACATGTATGGCACATAGATGTGAAAAACGATGAAGGAGAACTCATTTCATCGGTTCAAGTAACTAATTATATCGTTCATTCACAAAAGAAAGAATAGTAGAAAAGAGTCTCTATCATGCGTTCGTTTGCTATTTACCGATTACCTTTTGCTAAAGAATGTACGATGTTGGTGCAACATTCTGCACCTTCTGAGTTATCGTCGCTTACTGAATTAGATGATAAAGAAGGATTTGTAATTGCACCTTTCAGTCCATCGAACGATAGCCCAATATTGCTTTTACAGCCCGATGAAGTGACTACTATGCTTGTAAAGGACGTAAAACCTTTATCGACAGAGGTGCTGGAAGCAAACGAAAACGAAATAGAAAGAAACCAATATCACAGAGATTTCTCTGCTTTTCACAAAGAATTAACGAACAATAGATTTGCTAAGATAGTGCTTGCACGTTGTGTGCAAGAACAAATTCTCCGCGATTTAAATCCTGAAGAGGTATTTTGGCAGGCTTGTAAGAAATATCCACGTCAGTTTGTTGCCCTCTTTTCTACGCCACAGTCGGGCATTTGGCTTATGGCAACGCCTGAAATACTCCTTGATGGCGATGGTATAGGTTGGCGAACAATGGCTTTGGCAGGCACAATGCCGTACAATGAGAACGGAATAACATGGTCGTCAAAGAATAAAGCAGAACAAAAGTACGTTTCTCTCTATATAAAAAGTTGTTTGGAACGCTGTGCTGATGAGATAAAAGAAGAAGGACCATATACCACTCAGGCTGCAAACTTGGTGCATTTACGCACTGATTTCACTTTCAAACTACGTCCCAATGCAGCCGTAGGGCAACTTTTAGATGACCTTCATCCTACGCCAGCAGTATGCGGAATGCCTAAAAACGAAGCAAGAGCTTTTATTCTTGCTAACGAATCAAGCAAACGACTTTATTACAGTGGCTTTGCGGGACCATTAAACCTACACGGAAACACGCACATATATGTGTCGTTGCGATGTATGCAGATGCAAACAGGTATATGTAATCTTTATGCTGGCGGCGGAATATTGAAAGAAAGCACGGAAGAAAGCGAATGGAAAGAAACTGAAGCTAAGCTATCAACAATGCGACAACTTCTTCGTTAAAACGCAATAATAAAGATGTTCAGTAGCAAAGAAAACGTAAATATCCTAACGGCGCTGTTAATTCAGCACGGAATAACACAGGCTGTGGTATGTCCTGGTTCGAGAAACTCACCGCTTGTACATAATCTTTGCGAGTGCAAAGAGGTAAAATGCTACCCTGTAACCGATGAGCGTTCAGCAGCATTCTTTGCTTTAGGTGTTGCTATGAGTACGCACTCACCCGTTGTAGTCTGCGTTACGTCGGGGTCAGCACTACTGAATGTTGCTCCTGCCGTGGCGGAAGCGTATTACCAAAACCTACCTTTGATTGTACTTTCAGCCGATCGTCCTCAACAATGGGTAGGACAATCGGACGGACAAACCATGCAGCAGGCTAATGTTCTTGCTCCGTTTGTGCGCAAAAGTGTTCATCTTATCGAACCCAAAACGAAGGAAGAACATTGGTATTGTAATCGTTTGGTAAATGAAGCGCTCATTGAATGTAAACGATTTTCGTATGCTCCAGTGCATATTAATGTACCAATTAGCGAACCGTTGTTTAATTATGATGTGGCAACTCTGCCTATAGAGCGATACATTTCAGCTACTTCTGCCTGCAACGATACTACTGCTGCAGCCGATGTTGTGTCAATGGTGCGACAAGCACAACGTCCTTTACTCATCATAGGACAGGAAACAAGGTCTAATATGGCAGAAGTGAAGGCAGAATTGGCAAGTTTACGCCAACAAATTGTGGTGATACAAGACAAGCTTTCCGATGTTTCTGATACCGAACCGCAACTTTTCGATGCGGCAATTGCTATTGCGGAAGACGCAGAAGTATTACGTCCAGACCTTATTATATATGTGGGGGGCACCTTTGTTAGCAAGAATTGCAAACAGTTTTTGCGAAATTGCACTCCAATACAATCGGTTTTGATAGATCCACGTGGCGATATTCGCGACACATTCATGAATCTTACCACCGTAGTGCAGTGTCAAAGCACTACCTTTATAAAGATATTAGCAAACAGTTTAGAGGGTTTTGCCACTTCAAAGTACTATCACGATTGGCAAAAAGCTCTCAAAGACGCAACAACCGATGCGCAATTATACTCTCCTACTTATTCTCAGATGTTGGCTGTAAGACGCTTTCACACGCTGTTACAGCAGAACAATACCCCCAAAGCGTTAGTTTACGGAAATAGTTCAGCAGTTCGCTTGGGCAATTTCTACTCGTCTGACTACATTTTCGTAAACCGTGGGGTGAACGGAATAGAGGGAACGCTCTCCACCGCAGTAGGTATGGCAGCTGCAAACAAAAACAAACGCATGTTCTGTGTTATAGGTGACTTGAGCTTTTTCTATGATCAGAACGCTTTATGGAATAGCAATTTAGGAGAGAATCTATCAATTTTACTGCTCAACAATAGTGGTGGCGGCATTTTTCAGCAGTTGTCTGGTTTGGAAAAATCTGCACACCGAGCAGCGATTATGGGTGTTGGAGCAGGCGTTACAGCAGAAGGTGTATGCCAAACACATAACATAAGCTACCTTTCAGCAACCAATTCGGAAGAGTTGGAAAGTAGTTTGGCAGCATTTCTCAACGTCAAAAACAGTTCTGTACTATTGGAAGTGTTCACCAACTCCGAAGAAGACGCCAAGGCATGGAGCAATTTTTATAGGCAATTACAAAAGAAATAATAAATAAAAATAATCATAATATGGCTAACAGAGAATGGAAAACCATCGAAGGTTTCGACTTTAAGGAAATCCTTTTTGAGGAATATAACCACATAGCAAAGATAACAATCAATCGCCCACGCTATCGAAATGCATTTACACCACTAACGGTTTGGGAGATTTCACAGGCATTTTCGTATTGTCGTGAGGCTTTAAACATACGTGTAGTGCTACTTACTGGTGCGGGTGACAAGGCATTTTGTGCAGGTGGAGATATGAATGTGAAAGGCCGTGGTGGCTATGTTGGTGGCGACGGAGTACCCCGTCTGAATGTATTAGACGTACAAATGCAAATCCGCCGCTTACCCAAGCCAGTCATTGCTATGGTAAACGGCTTCGCAATCGGTGGCGGACACGTGCTACATGTACTATGCGACCTCAGTATTGCTGCCGAAAATGCAGTCTTTGGACAGACTGGTCCTAAGGTAGGTTCGTTCGATGCAGGCTTCGGTGCTTCCTATCTTGCACGCATAGTAGGCCAGAAGAAGGCTCGCGAAATATGGTTCTTGTGTCGTCAATATACTGCTGCTGAGGCTGAGCGTATGGGTTTGGTAAACAAGGTGGTACCTTTCGATAAGCTCGAAGACGAGTGTGTGGAGTGGGCAGAAACCATGATGGAGCGTTCGCCGTTGGCTTTGCGTATGATAAAAGCAGGTTTGAATGCTGAATTAGATGGTCAGGCGGGTATTCAAGAACTTGCTGGAGATGCAACTATGCTGTACTATACGATGGACGAAGCACAAGAAGGCGGACGTGCTTTCTTGGAGAAACGCAAGCCAGACTTCGACAAATATCCTCAATTTCCATAAGCGGCAATGCGCAAAATAACGATTACTTCCAAGCTGTTGCACTTTCTTCAGCCAGCAGGAACATCGCGTGGAGTTTACAATACACGTCTAAGTTTCTACTTGAAACTTACTTCTGATGAGCAACCCAATGTGGTAGGAGTGGGCGAATGTGCAACTTTACCTGACCTTTCTTGTGATGCGATGCCGCCAAACGAATACAAACGCAAGTTAAGAATGTTTTGCGATGAGTACGAACGTACGGGAGTAATTGATTATGAAGCAATGCGCGCCTATCCATCTATGCTCTTCGGACTTGAAACGGCAGTGGCGCAGTTTAATGCAAAAGGTAGTTTGAACTTCTTCGATACACCTTTTGGACGTGGCGAAGAAGGCATTCTCATCAATGGTTTGGTATGGATGGGTACGTTCGACGAAATGTTTGAACGTTTGGAAGCCAAGCTAAAAGCAGGATTCCATTGTATAAAGATAAAGATAGGAGCTATTGATTTCGACCGAGAACTGCAATTGATACGCCACATTCGAGCCTCTTTCAGTCGCAACGACATAGAGTTGAGGGTGGATACTAATGGTGGTTTCAAACCCAAAGAGGCTCTTTCGCGCATGGAAGCGTTGGCACAATACGATATTCATTCCATTGAGCAACCCATAAAGCAGTATCAATGGACAGAGATGGCACGCCTTTGCGCTGCTACACCTCTACCAATAGGACTTGATGAAGAGCTGATTGGTGTGAACGATAGGCAGAAAAAAGTAGAATTATTAGACACAATCTGTCCTCAATATATCGTTCTGAAACCGAGTTTGCACGGCGGAATGGCTGGAACAGAGGAGTGGATACAACTCGCTCGTGAAAGAAACATCGGATCTTGGATTACTTCTGCCCTCGAAAGCAACGTAGGTCTTAACGCAATAGCGCAACTGACAGCAAGTATTTACGGCTCAAACATACGCCACGCTCAAGGTTTAGGCACTGGACAACTGTTTGCCGACAATATAGAAATGCCTTTAAAAATGGTTGGAGACCAGCTTTGGATAGTACATTAATTGCATAATCGGGAGTAATCAGATAGGAAAGAAAGGTTGATAGCAGGACTTTTAAACATGAAAACAGCAATGACTTTAGAGCAATTTCTGAACGAATGGCATAACGAAGACCCTACTTTGCTTGTCCATACGAGTGGTTCGACAGGGCAACCGAAGCCGTTGCGTGTCGAAAAAGTTCGTATGCTGAACTCTGCACGCATTACTTGCGATTTTCTTAAGCTGTGTCCTAACGATACAGCTTTGTTGTGTATGCCGCTTGATTACATCGCTGGAAAGATGGTTGTGGTGCGTAGTATAGAGCGAAAATTACGCTTAATGAATGTGAAACCTTCAGGAAATCCACTTTCCGATGCTTCGCTTGCTCAGTTGTCTAACCCCAACGAACCTATTACCTTTGCGGCCATGGTGCCTTTACAAGTATTCAATACACTGCAAAACAGTAAAGAACGCGAGCGATTGCAGCGCATTCGACACTTAATTATAGGTGGTGGAAGTATCGATGATGGTCTTTCGGAACAGCTAAAAGACTTTCCGAATGCGGTATGGAGTACTTACGGTATGACTGAAACGCTCTCGCACATTGCCCTTCGTCGTTTAAATGGTAATAAAAGAAGCGATTGGTACACGCCATTTGATAGTGTTAAGGTGTCGTTAAACAGCAATGATTGTTTGGTTATAGATGCTCCTGCCGTTTGTACAGAATGCTTAGAAACGAATGATATAGCCGAACTGCGACAATCGGAAGATGGGAAACGAACCGAGTTTCGCATACTTGGTCGCAAAGATAACACCATCAATTCGGGTGGAATAAAGGTGCAAATGGAAGAGGTGGAACAGGCTTTACGCCCACATATCGTTGCTCCTTTCTTGATAACGAAGCGAAAAAACAAAAAGTTTGGTGAGGAAATAGTGCTTCTAACTGAGGCTAATGACTTGGAAGAGATACGCAATGCTTGTACGAAAGTGTTGCCACGATATTGGCAACCTGCGTATTATCAACATGTAAGTAGTATTCCAACCACTGAAACGGGTAAGATTGCACGAGCAAAAGCAATGCAGATGTTAGACCAAACAGCCCAAAAAACGTAGGTTTTTCTCTTCTTCTGCGTCGTAAATGCCTACAAACTGATTTCTTAAAACTGACTTTAGCCTTCTCTTAGGAAGTCTAAAGCTTCCTTTATTTCATCGTCTGTCGCAGTCTGATTGATGGAAATCTTACCTAAATCTTGTAATAAGGTAAAGTTAATTGTGCTGTTAACATTCTTTTTATCGTGCTTCATAAGGTCAATTAGTGTATCGTAGTCGCTACAGGAAATAAGAAAATCTCCATAATTAGCCTTGATAAAATTAACGGTTTTCCGCATTGTTTCAGTTGGAAAACCTTGTTTTATAACCGAAAGAAAAAGCTCGCAAACAATTCCAAATGCCACTGCATAGCCGTGAAGAATAGGCTTTCGTGTCATCGACCAGGCTTCAAAGCTATGCCCAAACGTATGCCCGAAGTTTAAAGCCTTCCTTATATGCTTCTCATGGGGGTCTTGTTCTACTATATTTTCTTTTATTTCAACGCTCTCTTTCAGCATTTCTGCAAGTAGTTGTAAGTTGAATATATTGGTGTCGAAAGATAATAAGGGTGCCAATGCTGCTTTTTCGGTTATCAATCCGTGCTTTAACATTTCAGCATAACCGCTCAATAGGTTTTCGTTGTCGAGCGTTTGTAGCCAAGTAGTGTCTATAATAACAGTTTCAGCATGGCAGAATACACCTATTTCGTTCTTCAATCCTCCAAAGTTAATGCCTGTTTTGCCGCCCACACTCGCATCAACCATTGCCAAAAGCGTAGTCGGTACGTTGATGAAATAGATACCACGTTTAAAAGTAGCAGCAGCAAATCCACCAAGATCGGTTATCATTCCACCGCCAAGATTAATGAGTAGTGAGTAGCGAGAGGCCTTCTCTGTCTGCAAAGTTGTCCAAACATGGGTGAGAGAAGTAAGGTCTTTGTGGATATCAGAATTCGGAATAGTAATCAGTTGCGCACCTTTAAGACATTCGAAGTCCTTTATTCTGTTGTAACACACATGGGCAGTGGTATCGTCGGCAAGGATAAACACCTTGTCGGGATTGCATTTTGCAATGGTTTCCGAAAGACTTTGTTCGAACTGATGTGTAAAGACAACTTGCTGTTTCATATTCTTTTCTTCTCCTAAGTACTTACAAATATAGTGCTTTTCTTTGTATCTCCGATAATTTTCAACTGATTTCTATTATTATCTATCAAATTTATAATTACAAATTATTTTTTTATTATTATAAATTTTTATTTTGTAATAATAATTTTTCTACCCTTTGTAACTAGCTTACATTAAATCATTTACCTATGCTTAAAATATCAAGGTAACCTTCATTTGTTCCTCATTCTTTCAGTTTTTTAGGCAACATTAAATCCACCTTCATTCCCTTTAAGTATCAAGGTCAGTATGAGGATGTTGAAACAGGACTGTATTACAAAAGATTCCGATATCATGAACCGAATATGGGAAGTTATATCAAGCATGAACAAAATTAAGAAAACGTTTAAAAATACTCATTAATGTAAATTAAATATGGACAAGATTGAAGTTGCTATAATTAGACTCTCTAATTTCATTAAAGTAATGAATTCATGGGAAAAGAATGTAATAGGATTGAAGAGGAAGATATTGCTGAAACAGAGCAATTAAGGTTACAAAAGCAAATGCTAACCGAAATAAGCCAGGCTTTTATATAATTTGGTTACAAATACTGCTTATAAAAAAATGGGGAACAATGTTCCTTTCGGTTCATTGTTCCCCCATTTTAATTTCTTATCCGTATAGGGAAGGCTTACTTAACTAACTTCAAGTCGTAGTTGAGGTCCTTATTTACACCTTCTTCCAACTTATCGTTAACCATGCGGAGAGTAGAATCGTTAACTTGGAGGAAGTAAAGTGCATTGTCTTTACCAGTTGCAAACTTGTAAGCAACCTTCTTAGTACCATTTACATCCTTCTCTATCTTCTCAGCCTTACCGCTGTAGTTATTCACCTTATCCTTACCCTTTTCTGCTTCGAGGTAAGTTTCTTTAATGCTGAAACCATTTGTGCTATCAGATGCCAATGTAATTTCATAACGAATACCTGGTCCGTCAGCTGCAGGAACTTCACCTGCATAGCTCATTGAGTCAATTACTTCTACGTTTGTTGTATCACCTGTTTTTGCTTCAGCTTCTGGTTTACCTTTTTGTTGGCATGCTACCATTGTGGCGCAAGCTGCCATTAAAACTAATACTTTCTTCATATTTCTTATTTTTTTAGAATATCGTCTGCAAAGATAAGAGATATTTTTTTATATCATCTAGGTATTTGTGTTAATTACTTATAATGTTGTAAAAGATACAACAAATATTAGCTAAAGATGCAAAAGAGTTTGATAGTCGTTGTGTTTCATGGTGTACGGCTTATTAAGATTAATAGAATAAAATGGAGTTAAGCTATAAAGGTATGTTCAGCAAGTTTGCTGATGTTTTGATAAAGTATGTTCTTCTCAAAGATTAGATTAGTTTGATCTTATCAAGTAATAGTTACTTTTATAGAAAATAATTGTCTTATTGTTGAAGGCGATGTTTCAGAAATTATAGTGGCGAACGTAATAACGGCAAACAATAAAAAGAGGAACGCTGAGAAGTAGCCTTCTTTTATTTCGTTTAAGAAACTTTCGAAGAACGTATGATTTATTTGATATCTCTGCTATACCTTATATAATAAGAAATAAAAATCATACTTCCACTATTGCAATTCCTGCTTTATGATGTTTACCTGTTATTAAAGATGTTTAATATCTTAATTGTTATTTATGACGGTTAGCACGTTGCTGGCGGTATTTAGCTTTTTGCTTAGCACTGCCAGAACCATGTGCTCCCGTAATATACTTCTTTTTCTTGGCTTTGGTCTTTACTTTTCCATCGTCCACTTTTGGTTTTGGTGCAGCTCGGAAGACCATTCCAGTTTCAATAATTTCGTCTATTTCGCTCATGTTGTTTGTTTTTAAGTTGGTTTGGAACTTTCATTTATCAATGATGGAACAAGCGTACGCCTGTGAAAGCCATTGCAATTCCGTACTTATCGCAGGTCTCTATAACATGGTCATCTCGTATACTACCACCTGCTTGTACTATATATTCAACACCACTCTTATGCGCACGTTCTATATTGTCGCCAAAAGGAAAGAAAGCATCAGAGCCTAATGCAACCTTAGTATTCTGAGAAAGCCATGCCTTTCGCTCATCAATAGTAAGTGGATCAGGCTTTTCGGTGAAGAATAGTTGCCACGTACCTTCCTGTAAAAGGTCTTCGTATTCATCAGAAATGAAGATATTGATAGAGTTATCACGGTCTGCACGGTGTATTCCTTCCTTAAAAGGAAGATTCATAACCTTAGGACATTGTCTCAACCACCATTCATCCACTTTGCTTCCTGCCAATCTTGTGCAGTGAATACGGCTCTGCTGGCCAGCTCCAATACCAATCGCCTGCCCATCTTTCACGTAGCAAACAGAGTTACTCTGTGTATATTTCAGTGTAATTAGTGCAATAATAAGGTCGCGTTTTGCCTCTTCCGTAAAGGTTTTATTCTTCGTTGGTATGTTTTCGAACAACTTTGGGTCATCGAGTTTTATTTCGTTGCGTCCTTGTTCAAAGGTTATGCCAAATACTTGCTTGCGTTCTATTGGCGCAGGTTGGTAGTTTGGGTTTATTTTAATAACGTTATAGTTTCCTTTACGCTTCTTTTTAAATATCTCAAGTGCCTCAGGTGTATAATCAGGAGCTATTACTCCATCGCTAACCTCGCGGTTAATAAGTCGAGCAGTAGCTTCATCACAAGTATCACTCAAAGCACAGAAATCTCCATACGAACACATACGATCGGCACCTCTGGCACGAGCGTAAGCTGAAGCAAGAGGAGTTAGTTCAAAATCAATATCATCTACGAAGTAAATCTTCTTCAAAGTGTCGCTTAGAGGTAAACCAACCGCTGCACCAGCAGGACTAACATGTTTGAAAGAAGCTGCGGCAGGTAAACCAGTTGCAGCTTTTAATTCCTTAACAAGTTGCCAACTGTTGAGTGCATCAAGGAAGTTAATATAACCAGGACGACCATTCAGTACTTCAATAGGTAATTCTCCTTCGTCCATAAAAATACGCGAAGGTTTCTGATTGGGATTGCAACCATACTTGAGTTCCAATTCTTTCATTTTGTTTACGGTATATGTGTGTATAGACTTTTAATGTAGTTGCAAAGTTAGATAAATAAAATGAGATTTTAATCTATCGTTCTATATTTTTCAAAATCATACTTTGATAATCGAGAAGTAGGACTTCCAGCGTACAATAAAATTGCTAAAAAATAAAAATTTGCTCTCTCAAATAAAACTACTCGTTGATTTTACATTGTTTATTGCAATGTGTTTCTTTCTTATTATTAAGTTATCATTCTAATTTTGAGTTGGAAATTTGCAACTACTTGTTTTGTATGTGGCAATCTATGAATATAAAAAATGTGTTAATGTAGAAACTTTCAATATATATTAGTTTTACAAGTATAAATGAATTGTAGGAAATTAAAATAATTTTTCGGTATTTTTAAAGAATTATATTATGTTATATTGTGTTTAATTCATATCTTTGCTACCGAAAGATCTCGGACAACCAAGATATGTAAAAAACATATAAGCTTGTTTTGCCGTACTTGCTGCCTCTACAATCTTTATGATTGTGGAAACACATCGAAGCGAAACAGTGAGGAAAACACCAATACTGTTACTTTTTAGGACGCCGGATAACAACTGCACCTACCGATTCGATAGCAGAAATGAACATTGAATTGAAAGCAAATGCATAGCAGCTTCTATCAACATCCAATATGCTAACTTGTCTTACGATAGTTGGCAATAGGTAAGTATTAGGACTATTGCTATTCACGAAGCAGATGTTTTCTAAGATGTAAAAATGAACTTACTGGCACATTTAAACTAAACGTAAATAGAAATAAGCGCGACAAATATAATGTATAGACGCGCAAATAATTAGGGTAATTCAGTTAATTCCCTCTTAAGAATCTCTGGAGACTGTCAAAT
>NZ_JABZSJ010000090.1:0-6558 GCF_015262605.1 Prevotella aurantiaca
GGAGCTTTGTGCATAAAAAAGAGGATGTATCAATTTTGACACACCCTCTTTTATTCTCTAATAAACCACTGATAAATGAGGGCCACAGGGGACTCACTCTACTTTATCATAGTCTTTTTACCATTGATGATATACACACCAGCTTTCAGTCCTTCGAGCGATTCAGACTGATACTTCACGCAAATACCATCGAGTGTGTAAACATCGTAGCGGACTTCTGTAGCCGATAGATGCTTAATTCCTGTAACTACAACAGAAATAGTTATCGGAGCAGACTCGATACCGCCTTCATAAACTGCTGTTACTTGGTAGGTATGATTACCTTCAGGTGCATTCGTATCAATATAATTGCAGTCGGTAGTTGATGCAAGAAGTGTACCATCGCGATATATATTATATTTCTCGGCACTACCACCACCAACATGATAAGTTATATCGTCGATAAGCAGGATATATGCCGTTTCTGGAGATGTAATGTTTCTAATAGCAAAATGCTTGGTACCTTCTGGGAGTTCGGCTTCAACTTTCTGCCATTTTCCACCTGCAATTTCAATAGCCTTAAGCACTTGGAAATGGGTTGTATCGGTATCTAACGTTGAGTAAAGGATTTGCACAGTCTGCTTCAAATCAACCTTTTGACCCGTCATCTGGTTGGTTGCCACTACGTTGTTGGCATAGAACGAAATATTCTGAGCATCGCCAGGAAGCGCAGGACTAATTATCCAGTCGTTATTGGCAGCTGGTTCCTGGTCGAAAGTGTAAATATTCATCTGCGTTCCATGTACAGACGCCAACGACTGAATGCCGCTGTGAGCATCGAATTGATGCAATCCCCCAGCAGATAAATTGCGTCCGCTATAGTCTTGAGGATTGAATACGATGAATGCAAATGGGGCACCTTCGTGTGTATAAGGAATTTCAGCACCATTCGAATCGTAAAGGAAATCGCCAGCTGTTGTCGCTTCATCACCATCAACAAGAGTCCAATTTCCAATTCCCGATATCGACCATGCAGCATAAGATTCGAAGTCATCAGTTCGTGCCATCAATGGAGATGGTTTTTCCCAAGCGAGTTTCACATCGTTTCCAACTTTCGTTCCTGAAAGATTTTGTACAGGCGACAAATCGGGCGAGCTTACCGAAATGTTTGTTTTTGCTGAATTGTTCTTGGTATTAGTATCGCCGTCTGCAACTACGGTTACTACTATTTCCAACATATCCTTAGCCTCTAAGCTTTCAACCTTATAAGGCAATTCAAAATTATTCACCTCAAGCGAAGCTAAAGGCTCGTTCACTTGTTGTTCGCTTATCTTCTTTCCATCGACAGTAAGGACAAGTTTGTAACTATCTACTTGCTTGTCGCCAACATTGCTAACCTTTACGCGTACGTTTGTTGTTTCCGAACGCATAGCCTCTTTATTGGCAGATACAGCAATAGCAAGGTCTTTGTCTGCCAAGTCGCCTACGTGGATATTGTCAATAAACATCACCTTCGTGCTATTATCATTCGACTTGTCGGCAAGTGCAAAGCCCAACTGAATGTAGCGTTCGCCGATAAACTGAGAAAGGTCGTACTTGCGTGTAATCCACTTGTTCTCTCCTACTACCAATTGTTCTTTGTTCAAATATACAATTCCTTTGCCTGGAACAGTAGCATATACATAGAATGTTCCAGTAGATGTAGAATTCTTTAGCTTGAAAGCCAATACAGGGTGCTGTGTTCCTGCCAACGAAATCTTAAAAGTATTGACACCAACAGAGTCCTTCATAAGAGTTTGAAGATAAAGACTTCCACCATCATCATCAGATGATTCGTCGACAGTTCTGCCAGCTCCAGCCATTTGGAATGTTACTCCCTGTCCTTCAGCAAAAGGAAGAAGAACCTTCTCTTCTTTTCCATTAACGAAGCTTTCGTGATACGGAGTGCGGTCGGGTTTACCCAAGAGAAGTGTGTTTGATATGTTTCCTTTCTCGCTACGTCCTTTCTCGTTCTCTGCAGTAACAGCCAATTCAAGTTGGCGCGGATTACCTTCATCGGCACCGAAACCTAAAGCATATTGTGTTTTGCCATCAGTTACTACATCCATTTCGTCAGCCAATTGTGGTTGTCCCCAATTGTTGTAGCTTACAGTATGAATACGATAAGTAATCTTATTTGGGAAGAATGCACCATTATGAGCAGGCGTTGCTGCGTCCCACGAAAGAATAATATTATTTGGGTCGTCAGAGAGCATTACATTTGTAGGAGCCGATGGCACATCAAGTCCTATATAAGCCGAAACAACATACGATTCGCCATCACCTTTCTCATTGTAAGGAAGGAAAGTAAAGGCATTCAAACCCTCTTGCGAAATATTATCAACTATAAATGTATGCTGTTCGCCAGGTTGCAGATTCTTTATATCTTTTACCTGTGTACCATTCAGCAATACACGAATACCATTCAGCGATGTCAATGCACTTCCATCGTAAGCAGTACTGGGCGCATTAAAACTTACAGTAGCCTTGAGTGCTGCCGAAGCATCTGGTATTATCGTTACATTAGTTACTTTGCTTGGCGAATCAGCCTCTGGAGCTGCCACCACTGATACATCATCAACATATAAAGCAATGCGGAATGCATCGCTGATTGCATGAAATCCAATATGGTAAACACCATCTGTTGTTGGTTTCAATACCTGTGTATAGCTTTGAAAGGTAGTATTATTCAGTTCCGTTGGAGCAAGAATCTCTCCTGTCATAGCCTCTACAGTTGCAGCGTTACCATACTTCACTTCTATTCGTTCAGGATAAGTGGCCTGAACGCAGCGGAGTTTGAAGTTTACATAATAGGTTTTTCCACCTTTCAGATTGATTCCTGGCGAAATCAACCAGTCGTCAGCTGTATTCTTGGCGTTGTAATAATACATAGCCATGCCGTTGCCATCATTGAGCAATAAGCTCCAAATACCATTTTTCTTACTCTCATCGGCATTTTTGTCGCCATTTGCATCTATGGTTATAAACTGGTCCCATTGGTCAGCAGTATTGAAATCAACACTCCAGCCTGGTTCGTAAACAGGTTGAGGAGTCTTTCGTGCAATACTGTTAACACTCTTGTGTGTTCTTTTGACAAATGTTGTAGCCGACTTTTTTATCGTCTCACTACTTTGTAATGTCGCTCCAAATCTTTGCGTGCGTTGTTGCAATGAATGTTCTCGAATAAACGATTGTTCAGTAGCAGTCTGCCCAAAAACAGAAGTTGCCGTCAGCATCGCCCCTTGTACAAGGAGCAAGGATAAACTTTTTCCCATAAAAAATGTTTTGGATGATTTATTATTCTATTAAATTCAAATACTCGGTTATAAACCATTTAGTCATTCTTAAAACGCAAATCTAATGCTTTTTGTTGATTTATACAAATTTAGACAGTTGTAAATTCTATCTTTAAAACATTTCTATATCCTTGTATATTCTTTCTTTACCCCTTTATATAAAAGGTATATGGCGCAAATAATGAGCATTTAAATAATCACCGACTTTCAGTTAATGTCCCAAAAGTCCTTGTTGCTAAATCAAAGGAAATAGAAAAATCGGTATTACGTATAATTAAATGAAACAAGAATGTTGAGCCTTCGCAAACAACTCCTTCTACAAAACACAAATTAGAAATGCCATTTGTTATATTATTAAAGAGTAGTTTTTTAAAATCGTTAATCATTAATTTGTTTTCTGCATTTACGATATACACATTATTAAATGCCTTTGAATAAGGAGCTTCTACAATAGCAATAGCATTATAACTTTTAGAATAATCGGCTATTAATCTGTCTGTTATATTTTCTCTTTTATACGTTTTACCTTTGAAAGACCAAGTAATAGCTATTGGAGTTCTATCAAAAATATTTGAATGTTCTTTTAAAACATCTGAATAAAGATACTTGAAGGCTTTTATTTCTTCCATTTTGTTTATTTCATAACTGTTCAATGTTATACAAAAGTAATGAAATCTAAGAAATGAACAAAATAAAAATCCATTTCACTATATATTATTCATTATAATTTGCGACTACTTCTTCTATAATTTGGCGCTTATTCAAATATAATTTCGCAAAGATTTAGCTTTGTCTGATCGTCGCTAATAAACATCTTGTTGCCCCATATATCCAATATACGGAAGGAAGTATAACCTCTTGGCATAACAACATCTATTAGTGTACAGTCTGAAAGACGTAACAGTTTAGGTTTTCCTTTCCATTCATCATTCTTGAATATAGGTGAAATAATCAAGTAATTCTGTTCTGCTGAAAACTTGCCCCTTACTCCATGCTTTCCTGGTAATTGATTTAAGTTATCTTTACCCCATAATTTTCTTTTAATCAATCCATCTTTGCTTATTTCTACATAAGAGTAATATCCCATCATACTTAATCCTGCTGGGTTTATTGTACTGCTTTCCAGAAAGGCATACAACTTCTCATTTTGTTCATAGATTGAACCTATCAAAGGATAATTATAATTATAATCGGCTAAAGCAAAATTTCCATTTACCTTTTTTACAGCATCAAGATGTTGCTGACGAATTTTTTCTTTGTTATATATACACGAGCCGTTATGAGTCCAACGGGCAGTTTTCTTATCAAAATCAACAGAAAGTATAGCAAAAGAATTGGTAGCTTCTAACATAGAATCAACCCTACATACTATTGGAAAAGTATCATTTATTCCTGTAACAGCCACTTTCATAGGTATTCCTCTGAGCGTCCACTCTTCAATTGAAATAGGTAACCATTCACTTTCCTGAGTTTGTAATAACCATAATGTATTACTAGCACCACAAAGCAGCAATATTCCTTTATCGCAGGATAAAAGTACAGGTATCTTCCAAATATCCTGTTGTTCTTTGGCTTCTGGAGTAGGGAAAAAGCGGACGTTTTTGCCCTTTATCCATAGTATTCCATCTTGTTTTTTCTCTGAATGATAAATAGAAAATACTATTTCGTTCTCACCACGTATCACCATTTCTTTACCACCGGTTGGACTATATTTAAAGGAAGTTCTAGATAACTGTATATCTTCAAACTCCCAACTGTCTATTACTTTTAGTTTTGCTTTCATATAAATTTATATTTTATTGTGCAGTTAAGGCCAAATATTATTTATTAGAAATATATTGGCTATTCGTTTTCTCATTTACTCTGTACATCTTACACGAGACAATCGTATGCATCTCCCATATTTTCAAAGTCTTCTTGTAACCAATAAAAATAATCGCCTTTGCTTTGATATAATTGTTCTAATAGTTCTGTAAATGAATTTGCAATAATTGGCTGTTCTCCTACAACTCCATGCCTATCCCAAAAGCTATCATAACATTTTCCTAAACGTTCTTTAAATAAATCTATTGTTATGAATTGTGGATTATCATCTGAGATAATAAACCAGTTATTACTAATATCATCAGGAACATCTTCTCCTATTATAATTGGGTTTGCTTTTTTAAAACCTTCTATTCCGACTATTTTCACAGAATAATTTGATTTTTCCCAAAACGTAATCGATTTATAATTCTCAAAATAATATCTCAAATCATCAGGTAATTTAAATCCTACTTCTATATTTATAGGATGTTCTCTTCTCAACAATTTACAGTCGCTTGTTTCTGAAATTGCCGTAAGAATTCTTTGAAGTCTTTCCATAACGTTCTTTTTCATTACCATTGTGCAAATATACATCTTTATTGGTAATTGAACAAAAATATGAACTTTTGGCTAACAACATACAGCTTAAAAAAATATAATAACAAAATAAAAATTTATAATTATAATTTTTTATTTTGTTATTATAAATTTGGTGGAATATAATTATAATTTTCTTCTCTACAATTTACGTCCTCTTTAAACAGACTTATTTTCCTTTGATGCGTTGGGAATATGAGTATTTATAACTATATTTGCAGCTGTAAACTTTTGTCTAACAACATACAATTTAAAAGTTTTTTTGCTAATGAAACCCATTTAGAAGGATTGAAAATAATCATAGATTCTGAAAAATAAAAAGGTATTGAAGGAGAAGTTTGCATTAGAGGAAAATACGAAATAAGAATATACAACGAAATATGAAAGCATTGGTATCGCCTCAAAAAAAGGCTGAATGGAAAATAAATAAACAAGAATTTATTTTAGAATTGCAAGAAAAATATAATGTAATTGAACTGAATGAGATAACTGATATAAAAAGACATTATTGCTATGAATGGACAATAAAAGAAGATAACCATTTTATAGATGGTATGCTTGACAACACGTTGAATTGTGTGTGCATTGAAACTGACTCTGTAGAATTTTGTTGCTCTTTTGCCCTTTGGGTAAGAACCTTTATGCCAGACAATGCAGACATTCTACTATACGATGAGGATTTTATAAACCACATCTATTTTAAAAGGGATACAGACATCGGTAAATTAACTGAGGTTTTTCAAAATAGTTAGCCACACACTATATATATTGAAGTTATAATTCTTCTATTTAGTCCCCCCTTAAAAACCTAATATTCCTCTGATTCATAGTATATTATCCT
>NZ_JABZSJ010000091.1:0-6258 GCF_015262605.1 Prevotella aurantiaca
TAATGATTATTAGATAGTTACAAGGATTTTAAGCACATTTTTGTCATATAGGCCCAAAAAAGACATTTATAAAAGGGGTATACCATACATTCTCAGTTTCAACTACGTAGCAATGCTAAAAGAATATGACGTCTTATTCATCTGAAAATCTCTTAGCAAGTTAATTGAACTGACGAAAACAGTAGACTACTTATAGCTATTTTTTTATGAAAAGTTATATAAATTTGAAAACAGAAAGAAGCCGTTTACTCCTCGTTGTTCCCATCTAAGAATCCCTTTAAGTCGGCTTTTAAACGTAAATAAGGTTCACAATTGGTATAAGCCACATTACGTCGAAGCATCGGAATAATGCCCTCAACGCTATGATTGTAGCTCGAAAGTTCGTTGCGTTGCTGCACAATATGCTGTGCATTGTGGTATATTTCCTGTTCACGGTCGCGTACAAGCTTATCACAAACCTTCTTCAGGGCGGGCACAATGACATTGTCGAACAAGTGATGTCCTTGTATATACAGATAAGTGGTGGCAGGAGTAACTCCTAATTGCTTTACATCCTTTTTCACAGCTAAGTAAGATTCCTTCGCATCGGGATATTCCTGTTGTAGCTGTCGTACCTTTCTTGTAACCTTTCTGTGCAACTTCTCAATGTTCTGATAAGCTGTTTGAAAAGTGAAATTCCCCATTTCTATGACACGATTGAAGTCGGTAATGGTAAATTTACCGTAAATTCCCTTCCTATAAAACCATATATTCCAAACAAACAAAGGAAAAATAGCCTCGCTATAAAGGCGTAGATATTCTTCGAAATCGAAGATTTTGTGGTCATTTAGCGTTACAGCAACACTCACATCGTGCAGACTACCAGCATAACACTGTAGGTTTTCGATAGCGTAAGCATAAGTGTGAAAGACATAAGGACTATGATTTACAGTGCGCGACAATTCCGTTACACCTTGTAATAGATAGTCGTAGTCGGCATCTACACAAGCAATCATACTTTCACCAACGTTTTCCGAGAGCAGATTCATCAGTACAGAGCGTTTTCCTTTCGTTAATGTGTGGCGCGAGGGAAGCATAACCTCAAAATAACGATGCTCATTTTCAAAGCCGCTAAGCACTGTGCGCCAAAAGAAAATATCGTCGTACGACTCTACATATGCCACTATTCGCTTTCTCGCATTGCGCCCTTTTAAGCGGTTTGCAGCATCAAGGTAAGCTGACGACAAGTTGTCTTTAAGCCGTTTTCCCATCACTTCGTTCTCCCTCTGCCTATCCGATTGTAATCTCGTCTACCTCCGTTACCTTGTCAATCCAACCATCCATAATAACCGCTGGACTGTGAGTGCTAAGTATAATCTGGACATTCGGATTCAAACTCATTATCAATGCTATCAGCTTCTTCTGCCAATCAACATGCAAACTCACCTCTGGCTCATCCATAAATAAAACATAAGGTTTTCCATCTTGCACCAAAACAGTGAGCAAGATGGCCAGTATTTGCTTTTCGCCACTAGATAGTTGGTAAGGAAATAACGTACAACCAATTTGCGAAAAGCGTATTTCGTTTTCCGTACGAACAATCTTTTTGCCTGTTTCTTCAAACAATTTGTCGATAATATCTTGGAACAATTTCTTCGGAGCAGAATAAGATTGCGCCTTCGTAGCAGCCTCTGCATCGCCACTTTGTAGCACTTCTATAATCCTATTACCAACATTTACTTGATAGTCAAGATACTTTCTTTGCAACTGAAACAGCTGCCAATCAAGTTCGGTAGTAATATTTAGGTCAACCTTATTTATGCTTTCGATATTCATGAGTGGGCGATCGAACGAACGAATAATATCATATCGAATCCACGTTGCATCTGCTGGTGAAGCTTTAATGTGCACCCCTTTCAGCATATGGCTGGGGAATTCACCACCTTGTGCAAGTCCTTTTATCACCTTATTTAATATAGTACTTTTGCCCACACCGTTAATTCCACTCAGAATATTAACCTTTCTGTCAAGTGTCCAACGTATGTGCTTCGAGCCAGCCCATAACGAATCTATCTCAATTTCTTCAATATAATCAGCGTATTTCTGCATAATCGTTTGGTTATTTCTGTGACAAATGTAGCATTTTTCTTTTAATTGAGAGCCGATATACAGCTTTTTTTACACGAAACAGAAATCTTTTCGATTATACATTCATTCTATAAACAAACTCTAAAAATGCAGTTACAAGTTTATAAAGACGCAACAATAAGACTTTAAAAACTCAACAATAAAAGCTTAAAGAAGTAAGAGCACCATTATAAAACTTTAAGGGCGCACCTGAAATCAGATGCGCCCTCTCCGTTTGTAGATTATATTTAAGTAGGTTCTTGTTTTCTTCAGACTTATCAAGTCATAGTTAGGAATCAACCTTACTGTAGACTTTCAAAGTAAGTAGAAAAAGTTTTGTTTTGTTGGCTCCGCGTTTCAACAACGAAGAAGGCCAACTTGTTCATCACATAGTTACATTAACTTAATCTGTAGAAAAAAGCATATATCGTATTTAAAAAGTTCATTTCCTTTCTAAGAAGTTCTCGCTGAACTTCGATTATAAAACGGAGAAATAAACAAAACCCCTATTTCTTTTTTATTATTAACATTCTTTTGCATCTCTATTTCGCTTATTTCACCCACCAATAAGCATATAAACACCTATCAAACAGCTAGATATAGATACCAAACAAAAATATCTGCGATTTAAAAAAAGTGTGAATGTTTTTCTACACACAAGCTATGTTAATTTTCAAAGGCTTATTTTGAAATATGAGAGAATTACTGTAAATTTGCAATAAAATAAGAAAAGCAATGCAAGAAACAAGACAAAACCGCATAGCACGCCTGCTTCAAAAAGAGCTGGCAAGCATTTTTCAAAGTCAGACACGTGCCATTCATGGTGTGTTAGTTAGTGTTACACGTACAAAAGTTAGCCCTGACTTGGGCATCTGTACAGCTTATCTAAGCATATTCCCTTCAGACAAGGCGGAAGAACTACTGAAAAACATCACTGCAAACGAGAAAACTATTCGATACGACCTTGGCCAACGCGTTCGCAATCAACTGCGTATCATTCCTGAACTGAGGTTTTTTATCGACGATTCGTTAGACTATATTGAACGCATCGACGAACTATTGAAGAAGTAATGAGCTTCCCTTTTTACATAGCCCGACGTTATTTATTCTCTAAGAAGAGCACACACGCCATCAATGTCATCAGTTTAATTTCAGTGATAGGCGTTGCTGTAGCTACCATGGCACTCGTTGTTGTGTTGAGCGGGTTCAATGGTTTCTCTGATTTAGTGGCGTCGTTCTTCACTAATTTCGACCCTCAGATAAAGGTAGAAGCAGCAAAAGGGAAGGCAATACCAGCTGACGACCCTACGTTGGCAAAGATAAAGTCGCTTCAAAGCATAGAGGTTGCAACAGAATGTGTTACCGACCAGGCTTTAGCAACGTATCATGGACGTCAGATGATGGTAATGGTGAAAGGTGTATCGAATAACTTTGACTCGCTCACTCATATTAGTAACATTCTCTTTGGCGATGGAACGTTCAAGCTAAACGTGGCTAATCTTGACTACGGAGTGCTTGGAATTGGTGTTGCCCAACAGCTTAATACGGGAGTAGAATGGAACGATTACTTGCATATCTACGCTCCACAGCGCAAAGGACAGTATGATGCTTCGAACCCTATCAATGCTTTTGTGGCAGATTCGCTACTATCACCAAAAGCTGTTTTCCAAGTAAAGCAAGGGAAATACGATAACAATTACATCATTACTTCGCTTGCTTTTGCACGTAGAATATTTAATCGGCAGGGCGAAATCACTTCGCTTGAGCTGCGAGTTAAGGCTGGGGAAGATATAAATAAGGTGAAAAGCGAGATTGAAGAGATATCTGGCGATAAGTTCTTAGTGAAAGATAGATATGAGCAACAAGCTGATACATTCAACATTATGCGCATTGAGAAACTCTTTGCCTATGTGTTCTTAACCTTCATACTTATGGTGGCTTGTTTTAATATCATCGGTTCGCTCTCAATGTTGATGATTGATAAGAAGAACGATGTAAAGACATTGCGCAACCTTGGAGCTACCGACAAGCAAATAAACCAAGTATTTTTATTTGAAGGACGCATGATTTCAGCAGCTGGAGCCATCATTGGTATCTGCATTGGACTCCTGCTTTGCTGGCTACAACAAACCTATGGATTGGTGAAACTCGGTGGTCAAGAAGGCAATTTTGTAGTGAACGCCTACCCTATTAGTGTACACCCATGGGATATTGTCGGTATTTTCGCTACAGTAATCATAGTTGGTTGGCTTGCAGTATGGTATCCTGTACGCTATATGAGCAAGCAACTTACGAAATAAAAGACCAGCAAAAGCATTATTATAACGGTTCGATTATTTGATAAAAGTTTCTGTAGTTCTACTTTTTTTTATAACTTTGCAATAGTTATAACAACCCTTTTATTAGGCTAAAGCCATCGGGATGTAGCGCAGTTGGTAGCGCACTACGTTCGGGACGTAGGGGTCGCTGGTTCGAATCCAGTCATCCCGACAGAAGAAAAGGCAAACGAAATAGTATTCGTTTGCCTTTTCTTGTTGTTTCAAACACTATATTATTCCTGACGCAATAGTCGTACTGAGGCGTCAAGAAAGCAACGCGGACAACTTGTTGAATAGATAAAAAGAATGCAGTAAAAGTGTAAAGTTTTTACAGAACCCCTCTCCTTACATAACCTCCTGCATATCAACGGAATACAAAAGCGCCTGTTTTGCACGCTAAGATAATATCTAAAATACAACTTACTGAAAATAAAGAAGTTACCTTGTTGGTATATACTGACTGGTAACGATTTGGAAACGAGCGAGCTACTTGGCTCCGCTGTTTTCTGCCTAACAAAGAACGCTTGTTATTCTGTTTGCAAAGATAATACTTTGTTACCGAATAACAAGCGTTTTCAAAGAAATATTCACATATCTGCATTTTGGATTGTTGCTGTTGGAGTTGCTATAATCCTCTCCCTCGCTTTTTCTTTCTGTTAGCTTGGTTTCTGAGCTTGCGCTGCCATGCGGTCTCGGCATAGTCATCGCCATGTGTCGTTGGCGTAATCATTCCGCCTACTCCCTCCACCAAATCATCGGCTGTGCTGATGGCTGCATCTGCCATATCTCTTATAGTTTGTGCGATTTTTGGCGTTTCCTTAGTTGGTGGTGGACTGTATGAACGGCTTGGGGGTACGATTTGATAGTCAGCATCCTTAGTATCTGTATACTTTGACGATTTGCGTATTACTTGGTCAGATATATTCGTATCGGCTTTCTTACCTGCCTCGAAGTTCTTTTGCAAAGAACGGTAGCCAAACTCTCTGCCTACTTCCGATGCCTTGAACGCATATTCTCCGTATGAGAACTTCAAGCCATAGACCTTGCCCTGTTTGTTCTTCATACGATCTATGGTTACTCCATGCTTGTTCAACTCATAGAGGAACATAGAATGTCCTGTGATACCTGTACTTTTGTACTTTTCAAGTAGGGCATAGCATATTCTTTGTAGTTCTCTCTTTGTTTCCTCTCTTGTGGGATTGGCTTTTGCTTTCTGATGTTTCCTTTTGATTTTGACTTCCTTTGCAATGGTTAAGCCTTTCTCTCTGCTGATTTCCTCTGTTATTCTTGCAGCCTTGTTGCTTACGAATGTGGTGTCATAGACTTCGCCGTATAGGCTGATGCGGTTGGCGATAATGTGGATATGCCTGTTGTCTGTATCCTTGTGCGTTACTGCCACCCACTGATGGTTGTCAAGTCCCATTTTCTTGGCAAACAGATGGGCTATTTGGGCAAGTTCAGAAACTGATAGTTTCTTCTCGTCCTGTGGTGCAATGCCGATTTCGATGCGCAGGAATTTGTTTCTGCATCTGGTATTGTAATCGCTGACCAACTTCATTTCCTCGTAAATAGCCTTTGATTCTCTGCTACAAAGGTTATGGAAGGCAAGCCGATCACCCAGCTTGCCTTCTCTAAAGATATGGTCCAATGCAGTACTTCCGTGCGCTATCGCCTTACACTTTCCTATCATATCTCGGCAGATTTAAGACCTTATATATATCGTCACCAATGCGGAAGTGAGGGTCGAAAAAACGCTTAAATGCTTCTTTGGCACATATCGAAAGGTTCTTGGTTATCGGCACCCATGACTCGTCCTTTATCCTGATGAGGTTGG
>NZ_JABZSJ010000033.1:0-27223 GCF_015262605.1 Prevotella aurantiaca
AGACTGTAAATCTGCTGCTTCTAGCTTCGGTGGTTCGAATCCATCACTACCCACAAAAAAGGCATCTTCAGAAATGAAGATGCCTTTTTTATGGCTTTATATTTCTTATTTAAGTTGTTCTTCCAATGCTTCTAAGTAATCTAAAAAAACTTGTTCGCCCTTTGGTTCTAACGTACAGGACTTCCGTGGACACTTGCCAAAGAGCGCACGCATAGTAGTAATATAACCTTTTTGTTCCAAAAGTTCTAACTGCTCGTTCATTTCTTCATCGGTTGCACCAGTTTGTTCACACAGATAAAGAAACGCCACCTCCCTGTTTGTCATTAAGATTGACATTACAGAAAGGCTCAACTTGTTCTGAAAAAATGGGTCTAATGGCTTCCTCATACTTTTCTTTCTCTCTTTCTAATAGAAACATCGGTGTTAGTAACCAAGGCATCAAGAATCACAATTAGTAGGAATAAAGGAAAAAGAATTTTTTCTCTTGTATCAAACTCAAAGATATTCTGCATAAGCGTATTCATTGCATAGTATGTAAAAATGATGTATCCTCCTACGCTTACATTATTGGAACGTTGAGGTAAACATAAGCACAAACCTGACAATACAATGCCTAAGAATGAGAAACAAAATGGTATGAAATTACTTTCGAACTTAGAAAACAATGTTAAACCAGCTGTAATGAAAACCATCCAAGTCCATGCAGAAAGTATTCTACATTCAACGACACTATAAGTAGCAAGTCGCTTCTTCTTTATTATGTATGTAAAGCCGAACGTACACCAAGCAATTAAAGGAGTAATGCCATACAAGTAAGATATCCAAGGGCCAACAAAGTAGCTCATAGCATAAAGAACGAGTGTCAGAACAGACCAAACAGCAATGAATCGTGGTAATTTCGAATTGATTCCATCGGAGTTTTCAATTGCCTCTTTAATAGTTGCAATACTTTCAGTTACCCCCATTTGCTTTTCATCAGTAGTTTCGTTGCTGTTTTCTTTCATCACTTTCATTGTTTCTTTGGTAATATTATCCATACTAATAGAATTTATGTAATGAAACAAAGATAATGATATTTTAATCATAAACCGATACAACATAGTACTTTTTAACGCCATTTAACACCGCATCTTTCGTAAATACAGCATTTACATAGCAAACAAACAGTTTAATTTGCCTATAAAAGAAAAATGTAGTACCTTTGCAATACTAAACTAATAGTAATGAAAGGTAGTTTCGCATATTTTATCTTCGCATTGCTCTTACTTATATCTTGTAATAAGCAAGAGGGGAAATCATCAACCAACAAGTCAATAGACACAATTCCAATGTTGGTAGAACGAGTGCAGAAAAGTTCTCGATTGTACACTTCTGAGTATCATATTCACAAGATAATCACACATAGCGACAAGGTAAAAGCAGAAGGAACATTCCTCAACAAGAAGTTTTCAGTGAACCTTCCTCTTGGCGATCGTCGTGTAGCCATACCACTTGATGCCGTTGTAAAGGCCTATATTGATTTTTCAGACTTTAGCAACAAGAACGTAAAGAAAGACGGTAATGGCAAAATAACTATTATATTGCCCGACCCACGTATAGTAATAACCAGTACAAAGGTAAATCATAAAGAGATGAAACAATATGTTGCATTCACTCGAAGTAACTTTTCTGATGCCGAACTAACAAGTTACGAGCAACAGGGAAGGCAACAAATTGTTAGTTCTATAGGTCAGATGGGCATTATTGAGCATGCTCAAGAAAGTGCAGCAAGGCAGCTTATTCCGATGTTAAAGATGCTTGGATATAACGAAAACGATATAACCATTAGCTTCCGCAAAGAGTTTACACTGTCAGATATTACACGATTTATCGAAAGTTCAACCCTTCAAACTGATAGAAAGAAATGAGTAACAGCATACAAAAGTTCGTTCGTAATACTACCAGAGCCTTTTGGTTGCAAGTATTTGGAATTGCATTGCTCATCGGTGGTGGCATTTGGCTTGTGAAATGGCTTAATAATTCCAATTCCATTTCTGTGAATGTAGACCAACATATAGACATTACACCACAACAAATACAGTCTATCCAAAGCATTGGACAATGGGAATTTCTTGCCATTAACGACGAAGAAATTGTTGATACAGTGCGAGAACGCTTCTTTTCTGATAATGAATTAGTCCGCATTTACTATGGAACTCTTCGGTTGGGAATAGACCTACATAAGGCGAAACCCAGATGGCTACGTGTAGAAAATGATTCTGTTGTTGTGGCAACGCTACCCAATATAGAACTTTTAGACCGCAACTTCATTGACGAGGCACGCACGCAATCGTTCTTTGAAAGTGGAAACTGGTCTGCTGAAGATAGAGAAAAACTTTATAACAGAGCCTATCAGAAAATGTTGAAACGCTGTTTCACGAAAGAGAACATAGCCACAACAGAAAACAATGCGCGCAAACATTTCGAGAAAATGCTTAATGCTATGGGCTATAAAAACGTGCGAGTAGAATTTGAAAAGAAGGCTACAACAAAATAAAAAATTTATTATTTAAGGATATTCAGGTGGTAAAAAGATGTATTTTAATCTAAAACCATATTATACTCACTATAGATCACTCACTCAATTGGGCTTGCCTATCATTGTTGGACAAATAGGAACAATTATTCTTGGACTTGCCGACACACTCATGATTGGCCAGCATAGCACTACCGAACTTGGTGCAGCGGCTTTCGTAAACAATATGTTTACGTTGGTTTTAGTATTCGGAATGGGCTTTGCCTATGGTGTTACACCTATTGTTGGCTCGCTTTTCGGACGCGAAGAGAACGAGAAGATAGGCGGAATTTTAAAGAATGCTCTCTTAGTAAATACACTATTGGTAGTTTTACTCGTAGCAATCATGTGGTTACTCTATGCCAATCTTGGTAATTTAGGGCAACCTGAGGAACTGTTACCCATCATGCGGCCTTACTTTATCGTTAATCTTGTATCGCTACCTTTTGTTTCTTGGTTCAATACCTTTAAGCAATTGTGCGACGGAACCACCGATACGAAGACTCCAATGTGGATTATGCTGGGTGGAAACCTACTCAATGTAGCAGGCAACTACGTCTTAATATATGGTAAATTAGGCTTTCCTGAGTTAGGATTGTATGGTGCTGGTATTTCAACAATGGTTTCGCGCATCTTGATGGCGGTTACAATAGCCATCATTTTCTTTACTTCAAAGCGATATAAGTCATACCATCACGGCTTCTTCAACCAGTCTATCAATCGTTCAGACCTTACTTTGCTCTTCCAAATAGGCTTTCCTTTAAGTCTTCAGATGGGTATGGAGACGGCAGCTTTCAGTCTAAGTTCTATCATGGTAGGCTGGATTGGAACCAAAGCATTGGCTGCCCACCAGGTCATGCTGTCTATTTCGCAACTGTTCTATATGGTCTATTACGGCATGGGGGCTGCAGTTGCAATTCGCGTAAGCTACTTTAGTGGGCAACACGACTACAAAGCGGTGCGTCTTTCTTCGTCAGCTGGTTTTCATCTCATTATGTTAATTGCGTTCATAGTAGCCATTCCTGTCTTCATTTATCGTAATAGCATAGGTGAAATCTTTACCGATAGCGAAGAAGTTTGCCGTATGGTAGCACAGCTTATATGGCCTTTGATGATATATCAGATAGGCGATGGTTTGCAGTGTGCTTATGGAAACGCTATGAGAGGGCTATCTTATGTGAAGCCTCTCGTCCCAACTTCATTTGTATCATTCTTCTTAATCAGTCTGCCAATTGGTTATTTGCTTGGTATAAGGTTTGATTTTGGACTACATGGTATATGGTATGCCTTCCCATTCGGATTGACTGCAGCAGGCTTGCTCTACTATTACTACTTTAACAAGCAGTTAAATAAGCTAACCAAACTAGAGCAATAGTTGTCGGAAAATGGATTAACAGGCTCATTCTTTTAACATTCCCAACTTGGCTTTCCTATTATACCAATGTAATAACAAAGCCTTTGGAGAATTTTAAATAGCCAAGAGAAATAAGCCAATTCTATCGGATAAAAAGACGCTAACAATGTAAATATTTTTCAAGCACACAATTATTATCTAATTATATGATAATCAGTGCATTGAAAAACAGCCTATTTTGCGTTATAAAAGTGCCTGTTTTACATGGTAAAAGTGCCTATATTGCGTCGCAATATAGGCACTTTTGCAACACCAAAGCGCAGTTAACGTTTTCCCGTTGCACTTTTCTTTACAATTAAGAACCATTTGAAGGACAAATCATAGTCGTACGAAAGAAAATACAAACGACTATTTTTAATAACAAATAAGGCTGAACCCCTTAGAGTTCAGCCTTATTTGTATAAGTAAGTACAAGGTTTATCAGACTTCAGTAGCGATAGGAATACATTCTTTCCGATTCATAAACAAAGAGAGAGATAACCTATATTACTATCTACTTAATCTGCTGATGTTATACAACCAATCGACTTTAAATACATGAATCATACAGATTTGATGAACTGAAAAAGCTAAAAGCAATGCTTCGTATGTCTTACATACCTTCCTCTTCAGCCATTTCCAATTCTGTTTTTGGCTTTTCTTGAGGTGCATTGCCCTCAGTATCGCTTTCAATATCAAGTTGAACAGATGACGTAATCTTCAGTGCTCCCAAATTGTTTATAGTTATATCAATCGGAATAAACTCGTCGCTATTAGGGTCAGGCGAGCCTACGCTTGCACCAAACTTAAGGAAATTGCCATCTACTTTATCGAACATGAAACCAATAAATGCACCATTTTTACCATACTTATTATTGGTAAACTCTTTAAAATCACTCTTTTTAAAAGTGCGTTTAAAGAACTCTGTTCCGTCAGAACGGGTAATAAGAACTTCTACTTTATTGTCGTAATACTTCTTCCCATCGCTATCTATTACCATGGGAAGGTCTTTATCAGCATGGCGTTGAATATTTATCGTGTATGTTCCTCCCAACCATTCCACTTGTTTTTTATACTCAAAGTCAGCAAGTTGCTGCGGATTGTGCGACGGAACAGCCTGTGGTTTTATCTTAGTGATAATGTTATCCGACTTCTTTTCCTTCTTACAAGAAACTACGACAACCGTAAGCAACCCGCATAATAGGAACAATGATGTATTTCTTATAGCCTTCATCTGATAAAAATAAAATGTATATTCATTGCAAATGTACTGCTTTTTCTGAAATCAACCAAATTGTAAACAAGATAAATCCTTACTAATAGCGCAGTAAAGTCCATCTACAATGAATGGAGTATCACGCTTGTGATACAATGAAAAGATGATAAACGTTACTGAAACTACTTTCTTTCGAGTGTGATATGGTACAAACCTGCATATGCATCCTCCATGTGTGTGAACGAAATAACCACTGCAAAGTCGTCTCCTTTCTTATTGTGTTCAGGGTGTCCAAGCACAAAATTGCCATTCAAAGAAAGATAATCGTCCTCCCCAAGTACTTTATAACCATACGAAAGAGCATCTTCTGCAAAGCGAATCATCTCTTCTTCCGACCATGTATAAAGGTTAATGCGCTGTGTTGTAAAGCGATTGTTTAGACCAACCCCCCAAAAGCCCATCTGACGAGGGTGCGTTCCAGTAACAACATCGTTACCTAAAGCCTCATCATAATGCATGTTATAGCTGTAAGTCAGCTCCTTTTGTGCACCATATCCTTTAATTACTTGTGCTAATATTAGGCCGTGTGCTGCTCCAATGTTATCGAAAAAGTGCATTTCATTGGTACGTTGGTCGCCATTTACCAATAGTTCGTACATGAAAGAAAACTTGAAATCGGTACTTTTATGAAGACTTTGAAGTTTTTCCACAGGTCCATACTGAACTCCTTCCATAGGAGGGTACTTTACATTATTCGCTAAATCAGTATCTGATGTTTGTTCTGCTTCTATAGAATTAGAGTACGTTACAACAGGCTCTGACTCTATTTCATGTGTTGCTATATGGGGGTTGTGATCGTTAGAGTGCGCTGCTTTCGGTGTAGAATCACTGGTAACAGCATGCGTATGTTCCTTTACGATCTTTCCTCCATAGCGATAACTCTCTACAAAATCGTCCTTACCAGTTGCTTTGTTAATGTATTTATCAGTGCCTCCGGAACGTTCGCTCACTTTCGTTCCGTTCTTCCAAACTGTCGTAAACTCCAGTTTTCCGCGCTCTGAATATGTGTACGATGTTCCATTTAGCAAACCATTAGCATAGTTTAGTTTCATTCCTACATTGCCATTGGCAAAGAACGAAACCGCTCTACCATTGGCTTTGCCATTGCTATACTTCATTATCGATTCTGTTTTACCCGACTTATAGAATGTACGGGCAGTTCCAGTAAGCACAGTTTGTTTATCGTCTGTCTTACTAACACTTATATATTGCTTTTCCGCACATAGCTGTCCAGTGATATAATAGTCGTGAAGTATCTTCTGACCGCGCTTATCTACAGACAAAATACGATAATAAGAGGCTTGCTTGGCTGAGCTTACTCCCTTCCAATTTGCATTATAGAAAATTGCATCTTTAGGTATATTGCGCTTCACACGTCCTTGTGCCAGCACCACAAAAGGTAGCAACAGGATTATGAGGAATAAGAAAAATCGTTTCATAAAACTCTTAATTTTAATGCAAATATACAAAAGAAGTTGAAAACTATAGCAGATTTCTACTTCTTTTTTCTCCATCTTTGCTTCTCTGTACCATTTGCATTAAATGCCTTTTGCCTTATTTGCAACAAACACTCCAATAAGTATGAAGGCACTACCAACATACGCAATGGGTGTCATATGCTCGTTCAAGACTATCGCACTCGTGATTACTGTAGTTACAGGGTTAAAGTAAATATAGTTCGAAGCGCGCAAAGCACCTAACTTTGTAATAACCCATGCCCACGCAGCGAAGCACACAAACGACGCAACAACACCAAGATATAGTAGGTTAAGACCTATAGATGGCGTAAATAACTGTTCGAATGGGAATGTCCAAGGGTGTATAATAAAGATAGGAAGTATAGTGATTAACCCGTAAAAGAAAACTTTACGCGTGATAAAAAACGGAGAATAATGCGATGAAAAGTTCTTCATAACCAACGAATAGATAGCCCAACTCGCTGCTGCAGCCAATGCAAGGAAGTCTCCCAATGGGTCTAGATGCAAAACAAAATGGCCATTAAAGATGACAAGAGCAACACCTATCAGAGCAAAAACAGAGCCCACAACAAGCGGAAGGCTCGCTTTTACACTCTTCAAGAATAGCAATGCCAAGATAATCGTAACCAAAGGAGTAGTGCAAACAATGAAGCTAACATCGTTTACAACAGCTAATTTCAACGCATAATTCTCTGTTAAGAAGTAAAGAGAGCTACCGAAGATACCTAATAAAAACACTATTAGCTCGTCTTTCAGCGAATCGCAGAACAGTTTCTTGGGAGAAATGAACCAAATACATACGTAAGCTAACAACGTTCGCAGTACATATATCTCCTCAGGCGATAGCCCTTTATCTATCAACAGGCGAGTATTGACAAACGTTCCGCCCCAAATCATAACTATAACTAAAGCTACGACATGACCAAGAAGCCCATTTGACTTGATATTAGTAATATTTCCTTCGCTATTCATAGGTGCAAAGGTACATAGGTTTTACTAATATTTAAAACATATACATAAGAAAAAACAAAACGATAGTTGTATAAAGGAAATATATACAATATTTGCTTGCATATCGGAAAGGAAGCTATTTTACACTATTACTTTCGTTTCAACACTATCCGTGCTGTACTTTTCGAGTTGCTTGGCTCTACCTTTACATCGTCAGTTAAGTTTGTTACCCACGAATCAGCAGCAAAACGAAGTTTTCGATGTCGTTGTATGAGATACAAAGCAGGCTTATCTTCGACGACAACATATTCAGAAGAAGAATTTTGCGGAATATCTTTATCATCTTCATCAGTTACGTTTTCCTCACGAACATCGTTCGAATCAACTTTCATTACAATTGGACCTGTATAATCGTAATGCACTCTTGCTGTTTCTATATCAGCGTCAATGCAGAGCATTTTAGCACTGTCAATATAAGCCGTACCATTTATTTGCAGGTAATTTTCTGCTGTAACCTGCGCTGTTATAGGTTCTTTCGTTATTTTAAAACTGAACGTTGGTACAGCATAAGGTTGCCAATAAGCTTTAAGCCACGCATCAAAACCTGGGCAAAAGCTTAAAAAAACAGCCTTAACTATTTCTGTTGGTAAGTTCTTTAGTTCTTCAATAAACTCTTCTTTACTGACATTCTTATTGGGAACCTGCGACTTTAGGAAATCATAAAAGCCAAACAACAAATCTGTTTGGTTTACTATTTGCCATTGTTGTGCCTTCCATTCCACCTTTACAATAGGCGTTGTGTGATTAAAAATCTGCTGAATCTTCTCTATTAGTTGCTTGTCTGCCTCGAATGTGAAGTTATTTGGTGCTACAATCTTTGTTATATCGAGTTCAAAAGTAGTGCTATCAGCATCTGTTTCCAATACTTTCAAACTGAAGTTATTATGCAACTCGCCATCAAACATATTCAACGAGAACATAAATTCCACATCGTTAAACAACCAATAAGGACTATGCTGCCAGTTTAAACTAGCAACATAGTCGTAAGAAACATATTGCCCAACAACGAATTGTGGGCAATAATTTTGTTTATCTTGCGCTGTAGATACCAACGCAATAAGTGAAAATAATATGAAAGATAATAGCTTTCTCATTTAAAAGCTGCTAATCTTACATTATTACCATAGTCCAATTGTGCTTATCTTCAATGGTTCCGTACTGTATTCCACGCAATGTTTCATACAGTTTCAAGGACCATGGACCTGGCTTTTCGCCAAAGTTGTAAGACTTTCCTTCCTCTACATCGTCCAAACGAGATATAGGTGAGATAACCGCAGCAGTACCACAAGCACCTGCTTCTTCGAAAGTAGCAAGTTCTTCTTCCGGTATTGGGCGACGCTCTACCTTCATTCCGAGGTCTTCAGCTATCTGCATTAAGCTCTTATTTGTAATAGAAGGCAAGATCGAAGAAGACTCAGGAGTAACATAAGTGTTATTCTTTATACCGAAGAAATTAGCTGCTCCACACTCGTCAACATATTTCTTTTCTTTGCAATCGAGGTAGAATTCAGACGCATAACCCTTTTCGTGAGCAATCTGATTAGCCTTTAACGATGCAGCATAGTTACCTCCTACCTTGTAAGTACCAGTTCCTAATGGTGCAGCACGGTCGAAATTACGCATGATTACATAAGGATTTGTTGAGAAACCACCTTTGAAGTAAGGGCCAACAGGGGTAGCAAATATCATAAATAGATATTCTTCAGCAGGGCGAACACCTACTTGTGCACCTGTACCGATGAGCAATGGGCGAAGGTAAAGTGTAGCTCCGCTTTCATAAGGAGGTATATAAGCTTCGTTTAAGCTTACAACTTTCTTCACCATTTCTATGAAAAGTTCGGTTGGAGGTTCAGCCATGACGATACCACGGCAAGTACGTTGCAAGCGAGCAGCGTTTTCTTCAGGACGGAAGACACGTACTTTACCATCAGGACAGCGGTATGCTTTCAATCCTTCAAAGGCCTCTTGTCCGTAATGAAGACATGTTGCTGCCATGTGTATATTGATGTTTTCGTCTGAAGAAACTTCAATTTCTCCCCATTTTCCATCGCGATAGTAGCAACGAACATTGTAATCGGTCTTCTGATACCCGAATGAAAGGTTCTCCCAATCTATTTTTTTCATAATCTTAAATTTTGTGCCTGCCTTCTATTTCGTTTCGAAAAGGAAAGTCAGAAGGTCGGCGGTTAGTAATTGTTTTATAGTTTTTATTTATCGTTTAAGTCTCTGTTATTTTGTTTCGAGTAACTTTTTTATTTCCTCGTCGGTGTGTGTTAGTTTATCTTTACACACCTTTATCAGTCCTTGCGCCTTCTTTAGTTCGCTTGCCATAGTGTCTATATCCATGTCGCCACGTTCCATTTTGTCTACGATAGCTTCAAGTTTACTAAGTGCTTCTTCGTATTTCATACTTTATTTCGTAAGTTTCTATTTCTTTACTATTGACGTTACGCTACCTGTTTCGAGTTGCGTTGTAATTTCATCACCAGCTTTTAGTTCGTTAGCATTACGCACTACACGCCCATTCTTGTAGGTTAAGCTATAGCCTAAGCGCAACATTCGTTCTGGGTTTACGGCATCTACACGCTGTCCTATCAGTTGTAAGCGATGATATTCTGCCGTCAATTTGCGTTCGACTGCTGGGATTATCTTGCCTGAAAACATCTCTATTTTCATTCGATGATGCTGCAAGTGCAATCCTGTACGCTGCAAAATTGCATGCCAATAGTCGTCTAAACGTGCTTCTTCCCTATTCTTTACCATTGAAAACAGTATAGGAATATGGGCTGAAAGCTGCTGTAAATGCATTTTTTCGTGCTGTATTTTATGTCCTACTGCACGATGAATAGCCACTTGGGCTTGTTCTATTCGATGCAAAGTACTTGCCAAATATTCTATCAAGAAGGTTGCGGCAGCCGTCGGTGTCTTCACTTTTGTATGGGCAACCATATCAAGTATGCTCTCATCGCGGTCGTGCCCAATACCTGTTATAATGGGTAAAGGGAAATTAGCCACGTTCTCTGCCAGTATCAATGTGTCGAAACCACTAAGGTCGGCAGTTGCTCCGCCACCACGAATGATGACTACACAGTCGAATTCGTCTTCTCTTTCGTTTATCTTGTTCAGCGCTTCAACAATACTTTGCTCAACTTGTTCGCCTTGCATAATTGCTCCAAAGAGCTCTGTTTGAAAGGTTATTCCATACTCGTTGCCTGCTAATTGGTTGCAGAAATCGCCATATCCAGCTGCCGAAGCCGAAGAAATAACGGCTATTCGTTGCGCAAATAAAGACAGGCGAAGCTCTTTTTGCAGGTCGAACACGCCCTCTGCCTTCAACCGAGAGATGATTTCGTGGCGCTTGCGTGCCATGTCGCCCATTGTATATTCGGGATTGATGTCGTCAACGATCCACGAAAAGCCGTACTGGACATGAAACTGAGCATGTACTTGTACCATGATTTGAAGACCAGCACGAAGTTTTACACCTGCAACACGTTCAAAATAAGGTTCTATAAGCGACCACGATGTGCGCCAACACTTTGCAGATGCGCGTGCAATAGGTGTGTTTGAGCGTTCGTCTTTCTGTATTAGCTCTAAGTAAAGATGTCCCCTACTCTCTCTCGCTTCCGAAATTTCAGCTTCCACCCAATACGATTTCGGCATGGCAGCGTCGATAAGCTCGGCGACCAAAGAGTTGAGTTCATGTAGCGTTAGAGCGTTCTCCATATATCTGTACTGTCCTTTCAATCGCAAAGATAAGAATAAAATTGGAATAAAACTACATTGGTATTAGAAATTTTTCTTTTTACAACATCGTCTTTACACTTTGATAATAAAACATCGTAAAACCATTCCCATTTTACAATAGTAACACTTCTGACTTATCACGGCTATCTGAGTACACATCTTAAAATGGCATTCGGATAACACGAAACTAATAAAAACGATCTTATGATTCGTATGAAGATGAGATTATGAAAGTGTAAAGATTTATTATTAGCAATGGTATTACGTAACAATTTCACTATCAACGTGTTACGAAACCCATTGTTTTGCATTACAAAAGTGCCTATATTGCGCGGTAAAAGAGCCTGTTTTGCCTCGCAAAACAACCGCTTTTGCAAAGCAAAATAACAATCATTGTTTTTTCCTACTATTTTCTTTACAAAATAAGAGCTATACTATACTAAAACAATAGAAATAAAGTAGGTTTAAGATATGCTATCTATCTCACATCAATAGAAGTTTTTCTTCTGTATCAGAAAGATGGTTGACAATGTTCATTCTTTCAGTAATACAATACGAAAACACAGCTTACAAATGCCAAAAACTAAATAATGGGTTTAGTATTTTGCAAAGATTTGCTGAAAATACACTAGACGTAAAAGGTTACGGGCATTTATAATGCGCTGAGCTTGCGCCTGATAATCAGGACAAGCAAGTAGTTGTTCCACGTTAGCACTATAATATGTATTATCGGCTACACCCTCTTTCAGCAAGTTTTTGCCTAAACACATATACTTCGTATTACGGAAAGCAAAGGGCGCAAGTGTAGCTAATATATCGTCATGGCTTCCCCAACGCTGAGTCATTTTACGATAGTTTTCTTTCCGAAGGTAAGGTGGCAGGTAAACATATAATGGCACTGAGCGTTCCCAACGCTTATTTATCTTTGTATAATCAAGAATGGAACGCACGTTATGGTCGCCCGATATAATGACAATCGTATTGTTTGCTGCTTTCGATTGCTTAAATTTGTCTAGGAAATCGCCTAATGTTTTATTGGCGTAACGATATCCCATAATGTACTTTTTCAGTACTTCGTGGTTCTTTTCGGCAAAGCATTCATTGTTATAAATATCACTTGGAAGCTCCTTAAGTTGCGCTTCTTTAGGAAATTCGAACGGCGGATGATTGGTAGTTGTCATGCAAAGCATCATCTGTGGTTTAGTTGTTTGTTGGTCTAAACGTTCTTGTATGCTTTGGAAAAGATGATGGTCGAACACTCCGATACTATTATTTTTGTATTCGGGGTGCTGCTCTTTCAGCGTAAACTTGCCAGTAATCTTCGTAAACTGTTGGTGTTTCAGAGCCTCATAACAATTCTCCCATGCTACGTCCATACCTGAAATAAACTCTGTGGTATAGCCACTTTCGTTAAAAGGTAATGCTATCGACGAGGGTAAGCAATTGAAACGATAAGCGGATGAGAAGAAACGAGGAAACGGAACACTACTTATGATGTTCTCAATAGAGGCAATTGTGCCGTTACCAACAGACTGGAAATTGCGAAAAAGCAAATCTTCTTTAAAGTGACGGCGCATTCCAAATAACATATCACAATGAGAATTATCTAAGTTCATAAGGTAATTACTCCAGCTTTCCTCATAGATTATCAACACATTCGGCTGTTTGTGCTTCATTGTATCGGGCACCTCGCAGAACAAGGCAGTGCGTAATGCAGACAGAGTATCGCTCTTTAAACGTATTGTATCCGAGTTTGTATATACGTTTATGGCTTCTTGCAGCGACCTGAACTTATATTCGGTAAGCAAACTTTCAATAGAATGAAAGGTAAAAGCGTCTTTCTTTTCCTTTATTGCCTTCTTCAACATGTAGGCAGCGTTGGGTACAAGGTCGTTAATTTGCTTACTGCTCGACACAAAAGAATCTTCAACTTGCAAAGGGAAACGCCATACAGAGCCACGAAGACAAGCTGTTTCAACAAGGAAAAATACAATTATGAGGGCGAACATCTTACCCGTTACTCTCACCTTTTCCTTTCCACTATCATAGCTTTGTGCGCTGTTTGCAATTTTCTTATTAAGAAGATAAATGCCAAAAGCTACAATTCCAACCACTGACAGATATAGCATGACGTGATATTCTTCCCAAATCGTTTGCAGTAAACTCAAGGGGTTTTCATTAAAAAAGTCGAAAGCTGTTATATTAATATGTGACTGAAAATTGTGATAAAAACCTATATCAAATAGTGCAAGTATTAGCAATATAGTTTCAAGTAACCAATAATAAAAACTAACAAACCGAGATAACCTATCTGTTACATTCTTATTGCGCACTAAAAGGCAAAATAATACAACAAGAAAAGGCAGAATGGCAACGTATGCTGCTACTTGAAGATCGAAGCGTAATGCGTTAAAAAACGCTGAAGGTAACGAATTTGCATACTCACCGAAAGTAGAAAAAGGAACAAAACAGACAGCGAAGAGCAGTCTGACAATAAAGAATACACTCACTATAATAAGTGTATGCTTCAGTATTTCAACTATTTTTGCAGTAAGATAATTCATCTTTCATATTTCCTAAATGTAAGGAAAGCTGTGCAAAGGTATTATTATTTCATAAAAGTACAAAAGGAATAAAACAAAAAAAGAAAACAATAAGATGCAAAAACTTTGTGGATTGATGTTTATTTCTTATTTTTGCATAATGATAAAAGGGCTCGCCTATTTTATAGGAATGAAGCCTTTGGATTTTGATTGAATTAAACCGACAAAGCTTTTAAAGCTATAGATTTATGAATAATATCTTTCGTGGATTAGGAATAGCATTGGTAACACCATTCAAACAGAATGGCGAAATAGATTACGATGCCTTAGAAAGACTAATAGAATACCAAATAAAGAATGGTGCTGACTTCTTTACCATACTAGCAACAACGGGCGAAAGTCCTTGTTTATCGGCAGAAGAGAAAAACGAAATCACAAAAACCATAATAAAGATTGTAGCTGGACGCGTTCCGATACTGAAATATTGTGGTGGCAACTATACTGCTGCCGTTGTGGAAGAAATAAAACAATCTGACTGGAAAGGTATTGATGGAATACTTAGCATCTGTCCATACTACAATAAACCCAGCCAAGAAGGATTGTATCAACACTTCAAAGCCATTGCAGAAGTTAGCCCGCTACCAGTGGTTTTATATAATGTGCCTGGACGAACGGGCGTAAATATGAAAGCGGAGACCACCGTGAGGATTGCTACCGACTTTCCTAATATCGTGGCAGTTAAGGAGGCTGCTGGCAGTTTAGAGCAGGTAGATGAAATCATTAAGAACAAGCCAAAACACTTTGAAGTAATTAGTGGCGATGATGCACTGACGTTCCCAATGATAGCAAGTGGTGCTGCTGGTGTTATTTCGGTTATTGGTAATGCACTGCCAAAAGAGTTTTCGCGTATGATTCGATTGGAATTTAATGGCGAATACGATGCTGCGCGCATAATTCACCACCAGTTTACGGAACTTTATAAACTGTTGTTTGTAGACGGAAACCCAGCAGGCTGCAAGGCTTTGCTTAACGATATGGGAATGATAGAAAACGTTTTGCGATTACCATTGGTACCTACACGTATCGAAACAAAACAGAAAATGAACGATATACTAAAAAAGATGAGACTTCATTAAGAAGTCTCATCTTTTTTTATTCTTTTGGTGTTCATAATTGATGAACACTATATTTAAACCTTCTATTAAAGTTTTTCTTATTAAATTAACGCTGCAGGAATAGTGATTTCACCTGCAATAGATTGGTTCATGTACTTGCGCACAATCTCGTGATCACTATATTTCGCCTGAAGAAGCATTAGTTTGGTTAGCGCAGCCTCAACTGTCGTATCGTAACCACTAATAACACCAGCTTCTTTCAGCTGATATCCCGTATCATAACGATTCATATCGGCTTGTCCACTAATACATTGACTTACATTAACAGTAACTACTCCACGCTGAGAAGCCTCTTTTAGCAAGTTCATCAGCCAAGGAGAGTGAGGTGCATTGCCGCTTCCGTATGTACGCATGATAATGCCACGGAGTTCAGGAGCATCGAATATGTGACGCACTATGTTCTCTTCAGCACCAGGAAACAACGAAAGCACAAATACATTGCTGTTCACTTCAAAGTGAGGCACCATTGGTTTGCTGTAGTCAGGAGTTAAGATATGGTGCGTTTGGAAGTTAAAACTAACACCTGCCTCGCAAAGATGAGGGAAGTTGAACGAATCAAAAGCATTCAACTCGTCAGCATTTTGCTTCGTAGAACGATTACCACGGAGCAAGTGTCCATTAAAGTAAATACATACTTCAGGCACCATAGGGGTACCATCTTGGTGGTGAGCTGCTGCTAACTCGAGACTTGTCATAAGATTTTCCTTGCCATCTGTGCGCAATTGACCTATTGGAAGCTGTGAGCCTGTTAGGATAACAGGCTTCGTAAGATTCTCAAGCATAAACGACAATGCCGATGCTGTATAAGACATGGTGTCTGTACCATGCAAGATAACAAACCCATCATAATCGTCATACCTATCCACTATGATTCTAACAATATCTGCCCAATTATCTGGAGACATGTTTGAAGAGTCAATAGCAGGAATAAATTGATAGGTATCAATGGCTGTTGGAATCAGCTTAAACTCTGGAACCTTATCAGCAAGGTGATCGAAATCTAAAGGCTCTAAGGCCCCCGTCGTAGGATTACAACCCATTCCAATGGTTCCACCGGTATAAATCAGTAAAACTTTCTCTGTTCTTTTCATGCTCGTATTATACTTTGGGGCAAAGATAGTAATTTATTTTCAGTAATTGTTTATTTACATCCTTCTTTTTTATCGCTTAATATTAAATTGTTACATGTTTTATCTTTCCATAAGTTGACAGAAACAAGGCTGTGCTAAACCTTAAGACACATCAAACAAAAAGATAACTATAAAATTGACGCAAACCTTTTACTTTACAACAACATAATGACAATTGAATTATTTTACTATATTATAAAGTTATTTTTTTTCTCTATATCAAAAGTCAATTAAACTTTTGCCATTCTCAAAAAATAATAGTATTTTTGCAACGTAATTATGGTGGAGGATTTATAGATAATAGAAGAAACTCACCTTAGCGAGAATGAAATAACGTTATTGCACTTATATTTTATGAAGAAATTACTTTTCCCTATCATGGTTATTACCATGATTTTAGCGATGGTAGGCTGTGGTTCAAGCAAACAAGTAGCTTACTGGCAGAACATTGACTCTATTAGCTTAGCAGCATCTAAAGGCTTATATGATGCTAAGATTATGCCAAAAGATGAATTAACCATTTTGGTGCAAACCACCGATCCTCTTACTTCAGAGCCATTCAACCTACGTTCTACAGGACAAACAAATAGTAAAAGTCAAGTTACTAATTATTTGGTTGATAATGATGGCATGATAAATTTTCCCATCATAGGCAAAATCCATGTCGCAGGATTAACTAAGACTGAGTGCGAAGACCTTATTAAAAGTAAAATTCAGCCATATTTGGCACGTACAGAAAATCCACTCGTTTCAGTTCGCATGAGTAGCTATCGTATCACTGTTATTGGAGAAGTAAATCGTCCTGGTGTTATTCCAGTAGCGACAGAAAAGATTAGTTTAGTTGAAGCATTAGCTGAAGCTGGAGATATGACCATTTTTGGAAAGCGCGATAATATACTTCTTGTTAGAGAAGATAAGACTGGAGAGAAGCATAAGATACGCTTAAATATGAACGATGCGAACCTTATAAACTCACCTTATTATTATTTACAACAGAATGACATCATTTACGTTGAACCGCAAAAGATGAAGGCAAGAAATACATTCTTTGGAAGTAACACAAGTATATTCTATTCAGTAATTGGTATCACAACGTCGCTTGTTTCTTTATTAATTACTATTTTAAGATAGAAAAATATAAGAAGTAAGCTAGAGAAATTAAATTAGGTTTAAAAGAAAAAGATAAAAAAAATGTGTGGAATTGTTGGGTATTTAGGAACAAAAAGACAAGCTTATCCCGTCTTAATAAAAGGACTTAAAAGACTTGAATATAGAGGATACGATAGTTCAGGCGTTGCACTTATCAATAGTAATGGAGATTTAAATGTATATAAGGCAAAAGGTAAAGTAAGTGAATTAGAAGCTTTCTGCGCAGAAAAGAATATTGAAGGTGGTATCGGTATTGCACACACACGGTGGGCAACACATGGTGAGCCTTCTTCAACAAATGCACATCCGCACTATTCTGAGTCAAAGAATTTAGCCATTATTCATAATGGCATCATTGAAAACTACGCAGAAATAAAGAAGAAACTTATTGATAAAGGTATACACTTTGCTTCTGACACCGATACAGAAGTATTAGTACAATTAGTTGAATACGTTCAAACAAAGAAAGAATTAGATTTACTTACAGCTGTTCAGATAGCTCTGAATCAAGTTATTGGCGCATATGCTATAGCAATTTTAGACAAACGTCATCCTGATACTATCATTGCAGCACGCAAACAAAGTCCACTTGTAGTGGGTATTGGAAATGATGAGTTCTTTTTAGGTTCAGATGCAAGCCCAATTATTGAGTTTACTGATAAGGTTGTTTACCTGGAAGACGAGAACATTGCTGTCATGAAATTGGGCGAAGAATTAAAGGTTGTAAATATTCAGAATGAATCTTTAGCACCCGTAATAAAGAAAGTAGACATAAACCTTGGTCAAATAGAGAAAAGTGGTTATCCACACTTTATGCTCAAAGAAATATTTGAGCAGCCCGATTGTCTTATTAACTGTATGCGAGGACGCATCAACATAGATAACAACAATGTAACTTTAAGTGCCATCATTGACCATAGACAGCGCTTACTTAGTGCAAAACGAATTATAATTGTTGCCTGTGGAACAAGTTGGCATGCTGGTCTTATTGGCAAGCAACTACTCGAAACATTCTGCAGAATCCCTGTTGATGTTGAGTATGCAAGTGAGTTCCGCTATCGCAATCCTGTGGTTTCTGCTGACGATGTAGTAATTGCATTATCACAAAGTGGTGAAACTGCCGACACGCTTGCTGCCATTGAATTAGCAAAAGAACATGGAGCATTTATCTATGGTATATGTAACGCTATTGGCTCTAGTATCCCACGTGCCACCCATACTGGAACTTATATTCACGTAGGTCCAGAAATTGGTGTTGCCTCTACAAAAGCTTTTACTGGCCAAGTAACTGTTTTAACTATGCTTGCACTTACTTTAGCAGAAGCAAAAGGAACAATAAAACATGATGAGTACATCAAAGTTGTAGAAGAGCTATCCGCTATTCCTGAAAAAATTAAAGAGGTTTTAAAGACTAACGAGGCTATTGCAGATTTAGCAAGGACATTTACTTATGCACATAACTTCCTTTATTTAGGTCGCGGATTCAGCTATCCAGTAGCATTGGAAGGTGCTTTAAAATTGAAAGAAATTTCATATATACACGCTGAAGGATACCCTGCTGCTGAAATGAAACATGGACCAATTGCATTAATAGACTCTGATATGCCTGTAGTTGTTATAGCTACCCATAACTCAATGTATGAAAAGGTGCGTAGCAATATACAGGAAATAAAAGCACGAAATGGTCGAGTAATAGCATTGGTTTCTAAAGGCGACAAGACAATATCACAGATTGCTGATGCTGTTATTGAACTTCCAGATACAATGGATTGTTTAGAACCACTAGTAGCAACTATACCGCTGCAGCTTTTAGCCTATCACGTAGCTGTCTGCAAAGGCAAAGATGTAGACCAACCACGTAACTTGGCAAAGTCGGTTACAGTAGAATAAAACAGAAAAATAACCTTAGTAAAATGGAAAAGAACATACATGAAGATTGCGGTGTAGCAATGATAAGATTGCTGAAACCATTGAGCTATTTTAAAGAGAAATATGGTACTTGGATGTACGGCTTGAATAAGATGTATCTTATGATGGAAAAGCAACACAACCGAGGTCAAGAAGGAGCAGGCATAGCAAGCGTAAAACTTGAGACGCAACCTGGAAACGAATATATGTTTCGTGAAAGGGCAGAAGGTAAAAATGCCGTTACTGAAATCTTTGCCAACATTCATAAGCAATATAAGGACTATACTGAAACAAAAATTGCTGATGTTGATTTCGCACAAGAACATTTACCTTTCGCAGGCGAACTTTATATGGGACATTTGCGTTACTCTACAACAGGTAAAAGTGGCTTATCATATGTTCATCCATTCCTAAGAAGAAACAATTGGAGAGCAAAAAACCTTTCATTTTGTGGAAACTTCAATATGACAAACCTAAGTGAGATTTTCGAGCATCTCACAGATTATGGTCAATGTCCACGCAAATACAGTGACACCTATTTACTTCTTGAGTTTATGGGTCACCGTTTAGATCGCGAAGTAGAGCGTAATTTCCGTGATGCAAAAGCACTTGGATTAGAAAAATTCGATATTACGCACTACATTGAAGACCATATGGAAATGAAGAATGTTTTACAAACCACAATGCAATACTTCGATGGTGGTTATGTGATATGTGGTATTACAGGTTCTGGGGAAATGTGTGCTATGCGTGATCCTTGGGGAATTCGTCCAGCATTTTTCTACATGAACGACGAATATATGGCATTAGCTAGCGAGCGTCCTGTACTTCAAACAACGTTTGATTTAAGTTGTGAAGATATAAAAGAGCTTTTACCTGGTCAAGCACTCATTGTAAATAAACGAGGAGAAAGCTCACTACATCAGATATTAGAATCTAAAGGCAATTCTGCCTGTTCATTTGAACGTATTTATTTCTCACGTGGTTCAGATCGAGATATATACAAAGAACGTAAAAAACTTGGCGAGCAACTTACCGAAAATGTATTGAAATCTATTGATTACGATACCAATCATACTGTAATCTCTTTTATTCCAAACACTGCTGAAGTAGCTTTTTATGGCTTACTACAAGGTTTTGAGAAGTGGTTGAATTCTAAAAAAGCAGAAGAAATAAAGAAATTAGGAAGTAATGCAAACGATGTAGAGATAGAGAAAATATTAAGTCAGTCTATCCGTTCCGAGAAAGTAGCATGGAAAGACATTAAACTACGCACCTTCATAACTGAAGGTAATTCGCGTAACGACTTAGCTTCTCACGTCTACGACATAAGTTATGAGAGCATTACACCTAAAGAGGATAATCTCGTTATTATTGACGATTCCATTGTTCGTGGCACCACACTGAAAGAAAGTATATTACGAATACTTGACAGACTTCACCCAAAGAAAATTATAATTGTATCAAGTGCACCGCAAATCCGCTATCCTGATTATTATGGCATTGACATGCCACGCTTAGAAGAGTTTTGCGTTTTTGATGCAACTATAGAATTGATTAAGGAACGAAATATGGAATCGCTCCTTTCCGAAGTCTACGAAGCTTGTAAAAAGGAAGTTGCTAAAGAAAAAGGCGAAACTATTAACAATGCAGTTTGTAAAGTTTATGCTCCTTTTACAGTAGAAGAAATCAATAAAAGGATAGTAGAGATGTTGCGTCCAAAAGGTATGACCACTCCAGTAGAGCTTGTTTATCAAAGTATTGAAGGCTTGCACGAAGCTATACCAAACCATAAAGGAGACTGGTATTTTACTGGAAACTTCCCAACTCCTGGTGGAATGCGACTTGTAAACCAAGCATTCATAAACTTTTATGAACAAGTTTATAATAAGTAAATCAGATAACATTAAATCATCAACATACAAAATAAAATGAGGAATGTAACTTTAGTCTTAAATGATGGTACAGAGTTTCACGGCAAATCATTTGGATACGATAAGCCTATTGCGGGCGAAGTTGTATTCAACACAGCAATGATGGGATACCCCGAAAGTCTTACCGACCCTTCCTATGCAGGTCAAATGCTTGTCATGACATTCCCCTTGGTCGGCAACTACGGTGTTCCACCATTTACGATTGAGAAGAATCATATTCCATCGTTTATGGAAAGTGACAAGATTTATGTCTCTGCACTCATCGTTTCCGATTATACGGAGGAGTACTCTCACTGGAATGCCATCGAGAGCTTAGCATCATGGCTCAAGCGAGAAAAAGTTCCTGGAATCACAGGAATTGACACACGTGAACTTACAAAGGTATTGCGTGAACATGGTGTAATGATGGGACAAATCATTTTCGACGATGAAGCTGACAACATTCCTACTGCACATTATGAAGGAGTTAATTTTGTAGACCTTGTTTCTACAAAAGAAATCATTCGTTACAATGAAGGAGGCGGGAAGAAAGTAGTATTAGTAGACTGCGGTGTAAAAGCCAACATCTTACGTGAATTGATAAATCGCAACATCGAAGTAATTCGTGTACCTTGGAATTACGATTATTCATCATTGGAATACGACGGACTTTTCCTTGCAAATGGTCCTGGCGACCCAGATATGTGCAGCGATGCGGTAGAGATTCTCCGCAAGCAAATGAACGAAAGCACAAAACCAATCTGTGGAATTTGTATGGGAAACCAACTTATGGCGAAGGCTGCTGGTGCAACCATCTTTAAACTAAAGTATGGTCATCGTGGACATAATCAGCCCGTCAGATTAGTAGGAACAAACCATTGCTATATAACTTCTCAAAACCATGGTTATGCTGTTGATGCAAAAACATTGAGCAAAGACTGGGAAGAACTTTTTGTAAACATGAACGATGGCAGCAACGAAGGAATTCGTCACAAGACAAATCCTTGGTTTAGTTCACAGTTCCACCCTGAAGCTAGTTCGGGTCCGATAGATACAGTATTTATGTTTGATAAATTTGTAGAAGCACTGAAATAATGAAAGACGAATCAATAAAAAAAGTCCTGCTACTTGGTTCAGGCGCATTAAAGATAGGTGAAGCTGGTGAATTTGACTATTCTGGTTCACAAGCACTAAAAGCACTGCGTGAAGAAGGTGTTTCTACCGTGCTCATCAATCCGAATATTGCAACCGTTCAAACATCAGAAGGTGTGGCAGACCAAATCTATTATCTGCCCGTTCAGCCTTATTTAGTAGAACGCGTAATCCAAAAAGAACGTCCCGATGGTATTCTTTTGGCATTCGGTGGACAAACTGCTCTTAATTGTGGCGTGGAGTTAGACCGTCTTGGAATACTCGAAAAGTACAATGTAAAGGTACTTGGTACACCTGTAAAGGCCATTATGAATACCGAAGACCGTGAACTTTTCGTGCAGCAATTAGACGAAATCGATGTTAAAACTATTAAGAGCGAGGCTTGTGAAACTGCAGATCAAGCACGAAAGGCTGCTGCAACATTGGGTTATCCTGTTATAATTCGTGCAGCTTATGCTTTGGGTGGACTTGGTAGCGGCTTTGCCGATAACGAAGAAGAACTCAACAAACTTTGTGAAAAAGCTTTCTCGTTCTCACCTCAAGTTTTGGTGGAAAAGAGTTTAAAGGGCTGGAAAGAAATAGAATACGAAGTGGTACGCGACCAATACGACAATTGTATTACGGTCTGCAACATGGAGAATTTTGACCCATTAGGTATCCATACGGGCGAATCTATCGTAATTGCACCTTCTCAAACCCTAACTAATAGCGAATATCACAAGCTTCGTAAGTTAGCAATAAAGATTGTACGCCACATCGGAATAGTAGGTGAATGTAACGTACAATATGCTTTCGACCCCAAGAGCGAAGACTATCGTGTAATTGAAGTAAATGCACGCCTTTCTCGTTCTTCTGCTTTAGCAAGTAAGGCAACAGGTTATCCTCTTGCTTTCGTGGCAGCCAAATTAGGTATGGGCTATGGTTTGTTCGAATTGAAGAACTCTGTTACAAAGACCACATCGGCTTTTTTCGAGCCTGCACTCGACTATGTTGTCTGCAAGATACCACGTTGGGACTTGAGCAAGTTCCGTGGCGTGGACAAGGAATTAGGCTCAAGTATGAAGTCGGTAGGTGAAGTTATGGCTATCGGTCGCAACTTCGAGGAAGCTATACAAAAGGGATTGCGCATGATTGGTCAAGGTATGCATGGCTTCGTAGAGAACAAAGAACTTGAAATCAAAGATATAGATGCAGCATTGTGTGAACCTACTGACAAACGTATCTTCGTTATTTCAAAGGCAATGCATAAAGGTTATACCATTGAACAAATTCACAAACTTACAAAAATTGACCATTGGTTCCTACACAAGTTAAAGCATATCATTGATGTTGATGAGCAATTAAAGACTTGCAACATCAACACACTTGACAAAGAATTACTTCGTACAGCAAAGTTATATGGCTTCACAGATTTCCAAATTGCTCGTGCTGTTGGTTTGGAAGACGAAGTTAACAATATGCATAAGGCAGTTCTACTAATTCGTCAGTTGCGTAAAAGCTATGGAATCCTCCCTGTTGTAAAACAAATTGATACACTTGCGGCAGAATATCCTGCACAAACTAATTATCTTTATGTTACTTACTCAGGGGTAGCTTCTGATATTAAGTTAGAAACTGACCGAAAAAGCGTAATTGTTCTGGGTTCTGGTGCTTATCGTATTGGTTCTTCTGTCGAGTTTGACTGGTGTGGTGTGCAAGCATTAAATACAATTCGCAAGCAAGGCTATCGCTCTATAATGATAAATTACAATCCCGAAACCGTATCAACTGACTACGATATGTGTGATCGTCTTTACTTTGACGAACTCACCTTCGAACGTGTTATGGACATTATTGATATGGAAATGCCACAGGGAGTGATTGTATCTACGGGCGGCCAAATCCCAAATAACCTCGCCATACATCTTGATGCTGAAAATGTACCTATACTAGGAACAAAAGCAAAAGATATTGATAATGCTGAAGATCGTGCAAAATTCTCTGCTATGCTTAATGATATTGGCGTAAATCAACCTGAGTGGCGTGCGCTAACAAGTATGGAAGATATTAAAGAGTTTGTAGATCGAGTAGGATTCCCTGTACTTGTTCGTCCTTCTTATGTACTTTCTGGTGCAGCAATGAATGTTTGTTCTAACGATGACGAGTTGAAGCGTTTCCTCCAATTAGCAGCTAATGTGAGCGAAGACCACCCAGTAGTTGTTAGCAAATTCATTGAGAATGCAAAAGAAATAGAAATGGACGCTGTGGCCCGTGATGGAGAGATTATGGCTTACGCAATATCAGAACATATAGAATTTGCAGGTGTTCACTCAGGCGACGCTACCATTCAGTTCCCACCACAGAAGCTTTATGTGGAAACTGTACGTCGTGTAAAACGCATTAGTAGACAAATTGCTAAAGCCTTACACATCAATGGTCCGTTTAACATACAGTTTATGGCGCGCGATAATGATATACTTGTTATTGAATGTAACCTTCGCGCCAGCCGTTCATTCCCATTTGTTAGCAAGGTATTGAAACTAAATTTCATTGATTTAGCTACCAAGATTATGCTTGGCTTACCAGTGGAAAAGCCAAACAAAAACTTGTTCGATCTTGATTATGTAGGAATCAAGGCTTCTCAATTCTCATTTAATCGCTTACAAAAAGCCGATCCAGTTTTAGGTGTTGATATGAGTTCTACAGGAGAAGTTGGCTGTATTGGCGAAGATACACACACCGCTTTATTAAAGAGTATGCTTTCTGTTGGACAACGAATACCTGAAAAGAATATACTTCTTTCTACAGGTGGAGCCAAACAAAAAGCAGAAATGCTTGATGCTGCAAAGATATTAAAAGCTAATGGTTACAATCTTTTTGCTACTGGAGGAACTTCTCAATATCTAACAGAAAATGGATTAGAGAATACATTGGTTTATTGGCCTTCAGATGAGGGTAAACAACCACAAGCATTAGACCTTCTACATGAGAAGAAAATAGATATGGTGGTAAATATTCCAAAAGACCTGTCACCACGCGAGCTAACCAATGGATATAAAATCCGCCGAGCAGCGATCGATTTCAACATTCCATTGCTGACTAATAGCCGTCTTGCAAGTGCTTTCATTGCAGCATTCTGCAATGTTAAGTTAGACGAGATAGATATCAAGGCTTGGGGAGAATACTAATTCAAATACTTTAATAAAGGCTTACACAAAACCCATGATGTGTAAGCCTTTATTTTTATATTAAACAATATTTCCAAATATTTTGTCCATTCATACAATTTATTTATCTTTGCAAACATTGAAATAAGCCAATTATATTCAAGCGAAAAGATATAATAATGAATGTATAAGAATTTAGTATTAATGGATAAATCATCAATTATCTAATCTAATAAAAAAGAAATAATGAAGAAACTATTACTTTTAGCTTTTGCAGCTATTATTGGTATGAGTGTAAGTGCTCAAGAATCATTACTGACTGAACGCCCAGCAGGAATTATTAAAGTCTACGACCGCTCTGGTAAAGGTATTAAGTTACAACAAGGAGATGATGGTTCACTTGAGATGACTAGTCTTAACTTAGCAGATGCTTCAGATTTTGAAGTTGTTTTTTTAGCAGACAACAAGACTGTTTATGTTAAAAACCCAATTGCTGCGCTACCAGCGACATTTTCTGATGTAACGAATCGTTGGGTAAAAGGAAATATAGAAGGTAATAAAATTACTATTCCTCACAAATCTTTAATCTTCTCTATTAAAACTGATCAAGATCAGACTGTAAATATATACATGGGGTATTATGGCATAGAAAATAGCCAAGCTTCTCCTCTAAATCCAACTGTAGACGTTACCTACACTATAGATGGTGATAAAATTATACTTGAGGCACCAGGAAACGACAAAACTTATGTGTTATCATGTATTTCAGCAGACGATTCATGGTTTAGAATGAGCGAATATACAGGTGCTTTATATACATTAAACAAGGAAAAAACAACAAACGATGTAAAAGCTATAGAGGAAAATAGCAGTACACAAGCTGTTAACGAAACATACTATGATATTTCTGGACGTAAACTATCTAAATCTGTAAAGGGGATTACTATCAAGACCATAAAGTATAAGAATGGTACACAAAAGTCAACAAAATCAATCAACAATTAAAAACTAAACTCTTTCAATTTTTAGATAATGAGTACAAATAACTTGCAATTAATTAAGTAATACTAATATTATCTAGAAACAGATGGTAGTTAATGAAAATCAATAAAGAATAAGATAACTATTGTCATTCAAACTTATCAAGAATAAGAAGAAATTTATAAAGCGTGAGTTCGATATAAGTAGTCGTGTAAAAGTCTTAGGCATGAATAATAATGTCAGAGTAATACATAGAGCTCGTATCGAACTCACGTTTATATAATTATAAAGAAAGACTTTAAGCACTACCAAGATAAACTATTCCATTATAGAGAGGCGGTAATTTCTGATTAGAAAAACATAATAAGAATTCTGCAAAATTATAATTATAAATTTAAAAAACATAATTACAATTTTTTATTTTGTTATTATAAATTTCAATCGACTTTATTAAAGTATACACATACTAAAAAATTAACAGCACTTCTACATAATAAAACCTACTGCTATTTTGTTTCTAATTATTAGTTTTAAAATCGAATCGCTTTAAAAGTACATTACATCTTTATTCTGATACCATAACTAAAATTTCTTTGATAATCAATTTTAAATAAAAAAAGGCGTAATGGACATTTGGTAGGCTGAAAGCTCACGGAACGCTTTTATT
>NZ_JABZSJ010000034.1:0-27003 GCF_015262605.1 Prevotella aurantiaca
AAGGTAAAGGAAGAATAAAAAGAGGATGTATCAATTTTGACACACCCTCATTTTTGTTTTTATTGTAGTAAACTTATTAGAGAGTGCCAACTTCTCATTGGTTTATATCTGCTGCTGTTTAACAAAAGTATGTATATCTATTTTTTTAAACATCGTATTTGAGAAAAGTAATATCTTTATAGTACCTATTACAAAAATAAAATGATAGAGATTACTCTATTTTAATTACTCAAACTTTCCTTAATTTATTGTTTTGTATTTTTTTTTCTTTCGGATAGAAAAACTATCTTTGCAAAGAAAGAAAAATAAGTATGTAATGATAGAAGAAGTTCCCTCAATCAAAAGCGCAAAGAAGCTGAAAGGAGTTTTGTTTAAAATCTTATCAATAGTAAGTCCTCTTATTATTCTTGCATTTTTGGGCATTATGCAAGGTGCATGGTTTGACATTGAAGAGTTTGTTGAGAAGGGAGATGCTGAAATCTATCGTCCAACAATTCTTCAATATTTATTGTATTACTTGACAAGCATAACCTTGTTAATATTCTCTTTTCTATTGCTAAAATATGAATTTAAAAGTGCATCGAATAGTTTTTACCGAATATTTTGTGTTGTTCTTTTAATATTAGATATTAGTATTATAATAATATGTTCCTTTCAAACTTAATATGAGTAACTATTGAGCCAGAAATAAATAGTATTGGTGGACGGTATTATTTAGTTGCTACCCACGCAAAAAATGATATGATTATAAATTTAAAACCTCTAATATTGAAGATGGAGATATCATTGGAAGAGTGAAATTTCCAAATAAGGGTAGTTTCGTTCTCTTCATAAATAAAAGATGGATTATTAATACAAAAGAGTAACAAATAAAATTGACTTAACAATGAAAAATCACAACATTTGTTACTGTATGATAAAATAAGTGTGTTTCTTGGAGAATTGTTTGAAAAATGCTATCTTTGCATACTTCAGAGTTGTTTTATACTCTGCAATCTATAAATAAATAATTGAAATATAAAACATGGACAACAATCAAAACCAACAAGGACAGCAGCTTCAGATAGACTTGAGTCCTGAAGTAGCAAAAGGAATTTATACAAACTTCCAAATTATCTCACACTCAAGTTCAGAGTTTGTACTCGATTTTATCAGCATGTTGCCAGGTGTACAGAAACCAACAGTAGCAAGTAGAGTAGTGATAGCTCCAGAACATGCAAAACGTCTATTATCAGCTTTACAAGAAAATATTCTTCGCTACGAACAAGAGTTTGGAAAAATCCAAATGCCTAATGAGCAACCAAGAACTGCAACACCTTTTGGTCCTATAAAGAACGACGCATAAAGGAAAAAACGATATTGTTTTAATATCGCAATTATCCATATTAAATATGGATAATTGCGATAATTTTTTGTATGATGCTTCTGACTCAAGATTTAACGAAAAGTCTTTTTACTTTAAGTATATTTTCTAATATTTAATTGGCTATCTTTTTTCTTTTTCTGTGTCATCACCAGTCTTCAATACAAGTCAATTTTTAAGTCTAGTATGATGATATGAGAGGATAAGTTGTAAATGGATAATACTTGGAATTTAATTTTGCTTATTAATAAGTTTCAAATATTTTCTTTGTTTTTTCACAATATAAAAAGCTACCTTTGTAAAGTATAATCATCATTCTTCGTGAATATTAATATAAATTTAAAAAGACAAGAAGAAAGTCATGGAAATATTGGAGCAGTTAAAAACAATAATAGAAAACGAAGTATTAAACGAATCTTCTAAAGATTTTTATTTGCGTGAAATATCTGAACTCAATAAAGAAAAGCAACAAGAAATTATAAACCTTGTTGAGAGAATGGAAGAAGCAGGGTTTAAAAATAATTTAGCTAGTGCCTTTAGTGAAGTAACAGAAGATATACCACAATTTGCTCGTATGACAGTCTCCAAAGAGTTACATAAAATATCGAGAGACATAGATGCTAATTGTGATTATGCAGATGACTTAGATGATGATGGCGATTGGGATAAACTATTCGAAAAGTTTAAAAATAATTTCTCGCAAGAAGATGCAGAGAAGTTCTTACGTATTTACACTAAGGGTGTAGTTGCACGCTTTTATGACTTTTTAGAAGAAGGTAATCCGCGAGCAGAAGAAGATGATTTGAATTGGGTTTTGCTTGAAACTAAAGAAGATGGAAGTCATAGTGAAAGAGTGATACAGGGCTTTTGGGAAGATGATTTTGAAGAAGATGACTTTGATTGGGATAGGGAAGAAGACTAATTATAAATGTCTACAATCAGAGGACTGATACAAGTAAAAAGATTTTTTAAAAGAGTGCTCTTAATGTTGATAAGAAGTTAGTAAATATGTCTAACTTCTTTTTATCCGAAATATAGCAAAAGATTGGGCCCATCACTTGTTGCCTATAAAGCTGAAAGACTACGTAACAAGGAGTGAATATTTTAAAATTTTAGCACCTGTAAATCATTAAACATGAGTTAGATACAGCGAGCAGAAAATTTATAATTACAAAATAAAAATTTATAATAATAAAAAATAATTTTGTAATTATAAATTTGATAGATAATAATAATAAAATTCTCATGAAACAAATACTTCTATAAAAGGAATTCTCATTCTTGCGTATTTTATAGTGATTTATACCGAACTGATGATAGTTTTAACTGCCTTATTTTTTCTTTTTATGCTTAGATTTTTGAAGGCTCTTTTTATGATTGAACCAAATAATAATCAGGATAAGACCCCAAAAAGCCACGAAAGCAAGCATCAAACCCCAACTGATTTCTTGTGCTGCCTCTTGGGTTGTTGTTACTAAATCAGCAAAACTATTGCCCCGTAAGAGGAAAGAAAAGAACACCAGACTGAATAGTGCTATAAAAGCATTTAGGAAAACAGACGCTATCATCTTTAATTTCCACTTAAATGGAGCTTTCTCACCTCCTTCTTGAAAGTAGCCTTTCCCTATGAGGAAGATAGAATAAAAGGCAGGGAATAAAATCAAGACGATTCCACCAGGTGCGCGTTGAAAATACCAGTTGACTATAAAAGTTTTTAGAGGTAAATATTGTTCCGCAGCAACATAAAGCAAGAACAATATTACATAAACAAACATCATTCCTAATGAATATTTCAAAACCCCACTCTTAATCTTGTCTAAGCAAAGGCTTTTAAAAGCCCATAATATGCCCACCCAAACGTACAACAGCAGTCCGCCAAGCAGAATAATACTTATTTTATTCATACTTTCTATTTTCAATTAAAAAGAAATGTTTTCACTTAAAGAAGTCCCTCTATTTGATAGGAATTCATAAACAAAGTTACAAAAAATAGATTCCACTGCTGCAACTTTTCAGTCATTTTTTATACTGAATTCAATTATAAATGTTAAAAGTGATTTTTTGCTGAATATAACTCCTTTCAAGTTTATCAGAATTTACTCCTTCATCTGTGCAGTATTTCATTTCTTTTTTTAATAACTTTGATGTTTGCTTCATATTGAGCTGTCTTAATAATATATTGGGAAAGTAAATAGATACTTAAAAATAGGTTGCTTGAAATAATATATAATCTTTATAGTGTTGATATACAAAGAATTAAATATTTATAACCATAAATTTTGTAGAATAAAGGCGGAAATCTGTTACAAGGCAAATACTTAGAGTGTGTACTTTCTTAATTCTGTTCTTTTTGTTGATATGCCGTAGATCTATAGTTAAAAGCTATATGTAACTTAACAGTCAAACGAAAGACATAATATCAAAAGCGGTATAATTCTGTTAAATATTTCCGCTTATCTTTGTCTAAGTATTTTTATTTTTGAGCAAATAGCCTAAATTTATTGTTAGATTGAGAATTTTAAAAGTTAATGTGTTGTTATTATAGTTATATAATGTTAAATAAAGAACATCACTGTTTATTACCTCTATGATAATGAGTTGTTTTTTCAAGAAAGTTTGTACCTTTGCACCTCGAAATACCTTTATGCGTCATTTATACATTATTATATGGGCGATTAGAGGTCTAAGATATTGATAATAAACAAAATAAATATAAATAAAAAAGTACAATTATGCCTACTATTTCACAATTGGTAAAAAAAGGTAGAAAGGTGATTGTAGAAAAAAGTAAATCTCCAGCTTTGGATAACTGTCCACAGCGTCGTGGAGTTTGCGTACGTGTCTACACAACAACACCTAAGAAGCCTAATTCGGCAATGCGTAAAGTTGCCCGTGTTCGTTTGACGAACCAAAAAGAAGTTAACTCTTATATTCCTGGAGAAGGGCACAACTTGCAGGAACACAGTATCGTACTTGTTCGTGGTGGTCGTGTAAAGGACTTACCTGGTGTACGTTATCACATTGTTCGTGGTACACTTGATACTGCTGGAGTTGCAAGTCGTACACAGCGTCGTTCAAAATATGGCGCTAAACGTCCAAAGGCAGCTAAGAAGTAAAAATCTCTCGGGTTTCTTTCCTTATTTAAGGGAAAGAAACTTTGTAGGATAAAGTCTTTTGGTTTAACAGTCGGTGATGGTTGGTAAGCCAAAGGCATTAACAAAAAATATAAGTTTTGCTGGAGATTTGTTTATAACAGGTTGAGTAAATGTTCAAGAGTGAACGTTGAAGAACGAAAAAACGACAGCCTCCGCAGAATTACTAAATTTTTAAATAAAAATGAGAAAAGCAAAACCAAAGAAACGAGTGATCTTGCCAGATCCTAAGTTTAACGATCAGAAGGTCTCAAAGTTTGTAAATCACCTTATGTATGATGGTAAGAAGAATACATCATACGAAATTTTCTATGCAGCTCTTGATATCGTAAACGAAAAGAACAGCGATAAGGAAAAGTCTGCATTGGAAGTTTGGAAACAAGCACTTGATAATATTACTCCACAAGTGGAAGTAAAGAGCCGTCGTATCGGTGGTGCAACATTCCAGGTTCCAACAGAAATTCGCCCAGATCGTAAGGAAAGTGTTTCTATGAAGAATATGATCGCGTTTGCTCGCAAGCGTGGTGGTAAGAGTATGGCAGACAAACTCGCTGCTGAAATCATGGATGCATTCAACAATCAGGGTGGTGCTTTCAAGCGTAAAGAAGATATGCACCGCATGGCAGAAGCTAACCGTGCATTTGCTCACTTCAGATTCTAAACGATAACTAAAAAGGATATTAAAGAAAAATGGCAAGTCACGATTTACATTTGACACGCAATATCGGTATTATGGCTCACATTGATGCCGGTAAAACAACAACATCAGAACGTATTTTGTTCTATACAGGTAAAACCCACAAAATTGGTGAAGTACACGATGGTGCTGCAACAATGGACTGGATGGCACAAGAGCAGGAGCGTGGTATTACCATTACTTCAGCCGCAACAACTTGTAACTGGAACTACGAAGGTAAGTCATACAAAATTAATTTGATTGATACTCCGGGACACGTTGACTTTACTGCAGAAGTAGAGCGTTCGCTCCGTGTACTTGATGGTGCTGTTGCAACTTATTCAGCTGCTGATGGTGTTCAGCCACAGTCTGAAACTGTATGGCGTCAGGCTGATAAGTATAATGTGCCACGTGTTGGTTATGTTAATAAAATGGACCGTTCTGGTGCTGACTTCTTTGAAACAGTACGCCAAATGAGAGATATATTAGGTGCTAACCCTATCGCTATTCAAATTCCAATCGGCGCAGAAGAAAACTTCAAGGGTGTTGTAGACCTTATTAAAATGAAGGCTATCCTTTGGCACGATGAAACAATGGGTGCTAAATATGATGTCGAGGACATCCCTGCTGATTTGGTAGATGAAGCTAATGAATGGCGCGAAAAACTTATTGAAGGTGCAGCTAACTATGACGATGAAGTTATGGAACTTTATCTTGAAGGTCAAGATGTACCAGAAGATAAGTTGATGGGTGCAATCCGTAAGGGTTGTATCTCAATGGATTGCTGCCCAATGTTGTGCGGTTCATCATATAAGAATAAGGGTGTTCAGACATTGCTCGACTATGTTTGTGCATTCTTGCCTTCTCCACTTGATACAGTTGTTACAATGGGTATAAACCCTGACACTGAAGAGGAAGAAGAACGTAAGGCAGGTATCAATGAACCTACTGCAGCTCTCGCATTTAAGATTGCTACCGACCCATTTATGGGACGTTTGGTATTCTTCCGAGTTTACTCTGGTAAGGTTGTTGCTGGTTCTTATGTTTACAACCCACGTTCTGGTAAGAAAGAACGTATCAGTCGCTTGTTCCAAATGAACTCTAATAAGGAAATTCCAATGGAATCAATTGATGCAGGCGATATCGGTGCAGGTGTTGGATTCAAAGATATCCGTACAGGTGATACTCTTTGTGATGAAGCACATCCTATTGTACTCGAATCAATGACATTCCCTGATACTGTAATTTCTATCGCTGTTGAACCTAAGAGTCAGGCAGATATAGCTAAGCTTGATACTGGTTTGCAGAAGTTGGCGGAAGAAGACCCAACATTTACTGTACGTACAGACGAACAGAGCGGTCAGACCATTATCTCTGGTATGGGTGAGCTTCACCTCGATATAATTATCGACCGTTTGAAGCGTGAGTTCAAAGTAGAATGTAACCAAGGTAAACCACAGGTTAACTACAAAGAAGCAATCACAAAGGCAGCTCAAAGTCGCGAGACATACAAGAAGCAGTCTGGTGGTCGTGGTAAGTTTGCTTGTATAGACGTTACAATCGAACCAAAGGACGAAGATTATAAGGAAGGCGATTTGCAGTTCATCAATGTTGTGAAAGGTGGTAACGTACCTAAGGAATTTATTCCTTCTGTAGAAAAAGGTTTCAAAGATTGCTTAAGTAATGGTGTTCTTGGTGGTTTCCCAATCACAGGTTTGAAGGTTACTTTGACTGATGGTTCTTTCCACCCAGTAGACTCTGATCAGTTGTCATTCGAGCTTGTAGCGCATCAAGCTTTCAAGAAGCTTTGTCCACAGGCAGGTCCTGTATTGATGGAGCCTATCATGAAGGTTGAAGTTGTTACTCCTGAAGAAAACATGGGTGACGTTATCGGTGACTTAAATAAGCGTCGTGGACTCGTTCAAGGTATGGAAGAAGCTCGCAGCGGTGCACGTGTTGTAAAAGCTATGGTACCATTGTCAGAAATGTTCGGTTATGTAACAGCTTTGCGTACTATTACTTCTGGTCGCGCGACTTCATCAATGGAGTACGATCACCACTCTCCAGTTTCTAACAGCCTCGCAAAGGAAATCCTTGAAGAGTTGAACGGAAACGCAGATCTACTTAAATAAGAAAATTACTTAGGAACACTCTCATAGCGAATGACTCTTATGAGGGTGTAACCTAAGTTTAGTATAAATTTATAAATTCAAAATAATATGAGTCAGAAAATTCGTATTAAACTAAAGTCTTATGACCACCAGTTGGTTGATAAGTCTGCAGAGAAGATTGTGAAGGCTGTAAAGGCTACTGGCGCTATCGTTAGTGGTCCTATTCCATTGCCAACACATAAGCGTATTTACACAGTAAACCGCTCAACTTTCGTTAATAAGAAGTCACGTGAGCAATTCCAACTCTCAGATTTCAAGCGTCTTATTGACATCTATAGTTCAACACCAAAAACTGTTGACGCATTGATGAAACTTGAGTTGCCTTCAGGAGTTGAAGTTGAAATTAAAGTGTAATTACAAGTTACGAAAAATAAAGAATTTAATTTTTAAAAATTAATTGAAATGCCAGGATTATTAGGAAAGAAAATCGGAATGACATCCGTTTTCAGTGCCGATGGTAAGAATGTACCATGCACTGTTATCGAAGCTGGTCCTTGTGTTGTAACCCAAGTTAAAACAATCGAAAAAGATGGTTACAAGGCTGTTCAGTTAGGTTTCGGCGAAGCTAAGGAGAAAAGAACTTCTAAGCCACAGCAGGGACACTTTAAGAAAGCCGGCACAACACCAAAGAAGCACTTGGCCGAGTTCAAGTTTGATGAGGAATACAACCTCGGTGATACCATTACAGTTGAATTATTCAACGACGCAAAGTTTGTTGACGTTGTTGGCACATCAAAAGGTAAAGGTTTCCAAGGCGTTGTTAAGCGTCATGGATTCGGTGGTGTAGGTCAAACAACTCATGGTCAGGACGACCGCGCTCGTAAACCAGGATCTATTGGTGCTTGTTCATACCCTGCAAAAGTATTTAAAGGTATGCGAATGGGCGGCCAAATGGGTGGTGATAGAATCACAACTCAAAACCTTCAAGTGTTAAAAGTAATTCCAGAACACAATATCTTACTTGTTAAAGGTAGTGTAGCTGGATGCAATGGTTCAACCCTTATAATTAATAAGTAATGGATATTAACGTATTAGATATCAAAGGTCAGGAGACCGGCCGTAAGGTTACTCTTAACGAGAATATCTTCGGAATTGAGCCAAACGATCACGTACTTTATCTTGATGTAAAGCAATATCTTGCAGATCAACGTCAAGGAACTGCTAAATCAAAGGAAAGAAGTGAACATAAAGGTTCAACACGTAAATTAGGTCGCCAAAAGGGTGGTGGCGGTGCACGTCGTGGTGATATTAACTCACCTGTACTCGTTGGTGGTGGTCGTGTATTTGGTCCTACACCTCGCGACTATAGCTTCAAACTCAACAAAAAAGTAAAGGTTCTTGCTCGTAAATCAGCATTAGCTTATAAGGCTCAAGAATCATCTATTATAGTTGTTGAAGATTTCAATTTTGATGCTCCAAAGACAAAGGAATTTATAAATATTGCTAAAAATCTTAAAGTTGATAGCAAGAAAGTCCTTTTGGTTTTGCCAGAAGCTCAAAATAATGTATATTTGTCAGCTCGTAATTTGAAGAAGACTCAAGTTACAACTGCAGCTCAGGTAAATACTTATGGTATTTTGAATGCTGATGTGCTTGTTGTTACCGAGAACTCTTTGAAAACAATTGACGAAATCTTAACCAAGTAAAGAGTAGGAGACAGTAAGAATTATGGGATTTATCATTAAGCCAGTGGTCACTGAAAAGATGAACACTGTTACAGAAAAATCTTCTGTTGACAAGACAATTAGAGTAGCAAACGAGAAGTCAGCTAAAACACATAATGCAACAGCTGAAGTTCGTAGCTATGTTGTTAAGAACAAGCGTCATCCTGAAGGTTTAAAGAAGGAAAAGACAGTTTATTCTTATGTTAAGCCTGCACAGCCAAAATATGGCTTCATCGTTAAGCCTGAGGCAAATAAGCTTGAGATTAAGAAGGAAATTGAAAGCCTGTACAATGTTACAGTTCTTGATGTAAATACAGTTCGCTACGCTGGTAAGCGTCAATCACGCTATACAAAAGCAGGACTTGTGAAAGGCCAAAAGAACGCATTCAAGAAAGCGATCGTAACAATTAAGGCAGGCGAGGAAATTGATTTTTACAGCAATATTTAAAATAAAAAATGGCAGTACGTAAATTAAAACCGGTTACACCGGGACAAAGACACAAGGTTATTGGCACGTTCGAGGATATTACTGCATCCGTGCCAGAGAAGTCTCTCGTTTACGGTAAGCGTTCTACTGGTGGGCGAAACAACACTGGTAAGATGACCGTTCGCTATATGGGTGGAGGTCATAAAAGAAAGTTTCGTTTTATCGACTTCAAACGTGAGAAAGATGGTGTTCCAGCTGTAGTTAGGACAATCGAGTATGATCCAAATAGATCTGCTCGTATTGCCTTGTTGTACTATGCTGATGGTGAAAAACGTTACATTATTGCTCCTAACGGACTGCAGGTTGGTGCACAACTGATGTCAGGTGCTGAGGCAGCACCTGAAGTTGGTAACACTCTTCCACTTGCAAATATTCCTGTCGGTACTGTAATTCATAATATTGAATTACGTCCAGGACAGGGTGCATTGCTCGTTCGTTCGGCTGGTAACTTTGCTCAGCTTACTTCTCGTGAAGGCAGTTATTGTGTTATTAAGCTCCCTTCTGGCGAAACACGTCAGATTCTTTCAGCTTGTAAAGCTACTATCGGTAGTGTTGGTAATTCTGATCACGCACTTGAACAGTCTGGTAAGGCTGGACGTTCACGCTGGTTGGGACGCCGTCCACACAACCGAGGTGTTGTTATGAACCCTGTTGATCACCCAATGGGTGGTGGTGAAGGACGTCAGTCTGGTGGTCACCCACGTTCACGCAAGGGCTTATATGCTAAGGGTCTCAAGACTCGTGCACCTAAGAAGCTTTCAAACAAGTATATTATTGAAAGAGCTAACAAGAAGTAAACAAAGTAATTAAGAGTAAATTATGAGTCGTTCATTAAAAAAAGGTCCATACATCAACGTATCACTCGAGAAGAAGATTCTTGCTATGAATGAGAGTGGTAAGCAGAATGTAGTAAAGACATGGGCCAGAGCATCAATGATTTCCCCTGATTTTGTGGGTCACACTGTTGCAGTTCATAACGGAAATAAATTTATCCCTGTTTACATTACCGAGAATATGGTAGGTCACAAGCTTGGAGAGTTCAGCCCTACACGCCGTTTTGGTGGTCACTCTGGTAATAGAAAGTAACAGGTCATAACCCTTAGAAAAGATAAATATAATGGGAGCAAGAAAACATATAAAGGCCGAGGAGCGTAAACAAGCCCTCAAAAGCCAGTATTTTGCAAAGCTCAAGGACTGCCCTTCTTCTCCACGTAAAATGCGCTATGTTGTAGACATGGTTCGTGGAATGGAAGTAAATCGTGCCTTAGGCGTACTAAGGTTCTCTAAGAAGGCAGCAGCTCAGAATGTTGAAAAACTTTTGCGCTCAGCTATTGCTAACTGGGAAACAAAGAATGACCGCAAAGCTGAAGACGGTGAACTTTATATCTCTAAGATCTTCGTTGATGAAGGTGTTACAATGAAGCGTATGCGTCCTGCACCACAGGGTCGCGGCTACAGAATTCGCAAACGTTCTAATCATGTCACCCTTTTTGTAGATTCAAAGGTTGATGCTAACAATGATAAATAAATAGTAGAATGGGACAGAAAGTTAATCCAATAAGCAATCGTTTAGGTATTATACGCGGTTGGGAGTCAAATTGGTTCGGTGGTAAGGATTTCGGAGATAACCTCTTGGAGGATAAGAAAATCCGTACTTACTTGAACAAGCGTCTCGAAAAAGCAAGCGTTTCACGCATTGTAATCGAGCGTACATTGAAACTCGTTACCATCACTATTTGCACAGCCCGTCCAGGTATAGTTATTGGTAAAGGTGGTCAGGACGTTGATAAACTCAAAGAAGAATTGAAGAATCTTTTCAAGAAAGAAATTCAAATTAATATCTTTGAGGTTAAGAAACCTGAACTCGACGCAAATATTGTCGGTACTAATATTGCCCGTCAAGTTGAAGGCAAGGTAGCATATCGTCGTGCTATCAAGATGGCTGTTGCTAATACAATGCGTGCTGGTGCAGAAGGTATCAAAGTTCAAATTACAGGTCGTCTGAATGGTGCCGAAATGGCCCGTAAGGAAATGTTTAAAGAAGGTCGTACACCTCTTCATACATTCCGTGCAGATATCGATTATTGTCAGACAGAGGCTCTTACAAAAGTAGGTCTCTTGGGTATTAAGGTATGGATTTGCCGTGGTGAAATTTATAACAAGGTAGATTTAACACAAAACTTTACTCAGGAAAAGACCAGTGGACGCACAAATAATGGTGGTGCACGCTCTGGACGTGGTAATCGTAGAAGAAACAATAACCGTTAAAAGTACAAGCTATCATGTTACAGCCAAAAAGAGTAAAATATAGAAGACCTCAAGATGGGCGCGGTAATAAAGGAAACGCTCACAGAGGTACACAATTAGCTTTCGGTTCCTTTGGTATCAAGACTCTTGAACCAAAGTGGATTGACAGCCGACAGATTGAGGCTGCTCGTATAGCAGTAAACCGCTATATGAACCGTCAAGGTCAAGTCTGGATTAGAATTTTCCCTGATAAACCTATCACACGCAAGCCTGCTGACGTGCGTATGGGTAAGGGTAAAGGTGATCCTGCTGGATGGGTTGCACCTGTTACTCCAGGTCGTATCCTCTTTGAAGTAGAAGGTGTAAGCTTTGATATTGCTAAAGAGGCTCTTCGCCTTGCGGCTCAGAAGCTTCCTGTGAAGACAAAGTTTGTTGTTAGACGTGATTACGATAAAAACGCTTAAAAGATGAAGATTAAAGAAGTTAAACAACTTGATACCAAGGAATTGGTAGAAAAGATAGAGACTGCTGAAACAGCTCTTGATAAAATGAAGCTGAACCATCAGATCACTCCTCTTGAGAATCCATCACAGATTAAGACAGCTCGTCGTGATATTGCACGTATGAAAACTGAACTTCGTCACAGAGAACTCAACAAATAACAATGGTCCAGATGGAAACAAGAAATTTAAGAAAAGTAAGACAGGGTGTCGTAACGAGCAACAAAATGGATAAAACCATAGTTATTGCTGCGAAGTTCAAAGAAAAGCACCCTATATATGGTAAATTTGTTCAGAAGACAAAAAAATACCATGTTCATGATGAAAAGAACGAGGCCAATATTGGTGATACAGTAATGATCATGGAAACTCGTCCTTTGAGTAGAACAAAAAGATGGAGATTAGTTCAAATAGTAGAAAAAGCTAAGTAATTATGATACAGTCAGAATCAAAACTTACAGTATGTGATAACAGCGGTGCACGTGAAGCTAAATGTATTCGTGTACTTGGCGGAACTCGCCGTCGTTATGCAAGTGTTGGTGACGTTATCGTAGTTGCAGTGCAGAACGTCATCCCATCTAGTGATATTAAGAAAGGTGCAGTGTCAAAAGCTTTGATAGTACGCACAAAGAAAGAAATTCGTCGTGCTGATGGTTCATACATTCGTTTCGATGATAATGCTTGTGTATTGCTAAACAACGCTGGCGAACTTCGTGGTAGCCGTATCTTCGGTCCTGTAGCTCGTGAGCTTCGTGCAGTCAATATGAAAGTTGTTTCTTTGGCACCTGAGGTTCTTTAATTAATAAAACGAAAAGTAAAATGGCAAAATTCCATATAAAGAAAGACGACCAAGTTGTCGTCCTTGCTGGCTCAGACAAGGGCAGAAGTGGTAAGGTGCTCAAAGTTCTCGTTGACAAAGAACGCGTACTGGTTGAAGGAATCAATATGGTTTCAAAGAGCACAAAGCCATCTGCTGCAAATCCACAGGGTGGTATTATAAAGCAGGAGGCACCTATTCATATCTCAAATGTTAGTCTTATCGATCCAAAAAGCGGTAAACCAACACGTATTAAAATTGAACGTGAAGGTAAGACAGTTAAGCGTATCGCTAAAAAGTCAGGGGAGGTAATTAAGTAATGAATACAGCAGCATTAAAAAAAGAGTATAAAGAGCAAATTGCTCCAGCTCTACAGAAGCAATTCAATTACACTTCTGCAATGCAGATTCCTGTTTTGAAAAAAATTGTTATCAACCAAGGTTTGGGTGATGCAACTCAAGACAAAAAGATTATTGAAGTTGCAATTAATGAGATAACATCTATTACAGGACAAAAAGCAGTAGCAACTTATTCAAGGAAAGATATTGCTAACTTTAAACTTCGTAAGAAAATGCCTATTGGTGTTATGGTAACATTACGCCGTGAACGTATGTACGAGTTTTTAGAAAAACTTGTTCGCGTTTCATTGCCACGTATCCGCGACTTCAAAGGTATTGAAAGCAAGTTTGATGGTCGTGGTAATTACACATTAGGTATTACCGAACAGATTATCTTCCCAGAGATAAACATTGATCAAGTGGACCGAATTCAAGGTTTGAATATAACTTTCGTTACATCAGCACAAACTGACGAAGAAGGTTATGCACTCCTTAAGGCTTTTGGACTTCCATTCAAGAACGCTAAAAACGATTAAGAAATATGGCAAAAGAATCAATGAAAGCTCGCGAGGTTAAGCGTGCGAAGTTAGTGGCTCGTTATGCTGAGAAGCGTGCAGCTTTGAAGAAGATTATCGCTACTACTGAAGATCCAGCTGAAGCTTACGAGGCTGCTCGTAAGTTGCAAGATATTCCTAAGAATGCTAATCCCATACGCTTGCATAATCGTTGCAAGATTACTGGACGACCTAAGGGATATATTCGTCACTTCGGTATTTCTCGTATACAATTCCGTGAGATGGCATCTCAAGGGTTGATTCCTGGAGTAAAGAAAGCTAGCTGGTAAACCTAATTTCTTACGTCATGAACATATGAGATGTTCATGGCGTAGGAGCAATAAAGGATTTTTTTAATATTGTCGGGGAAGTCCCGATTAATTAAACTTTATATTTATGACAGATCCAATAGCAGATTATCTGACAAGACTCAGAAACGCAATCATGGCTCATCACCGTGTTGTTGAAGTTCCTGCGTCTAACTTGAAGAAATCTATTACTAAGATTCTCTTCGAGAAGGGTTATATCTTGAACTATAAGTTCATAGAAGATGGCCCACAAGGAACTATTAAGGTCGCATTAAAGTACGACCCAGTCACAAAACAAAACGCAATCAAAAGCTTGAAGCGCGTTTCTTCACCAGGTCTTCGCCAGTATACTGGCTACAAAGACATGCCGAGAGTTATTAATGGACTTGGAATTGCAATTATTTCTACGTCTAAAGGTGTAATGACTAACAAAGAAGCTGCTGCTGAGAAAATCGGTGGAGAAGTTCTTTGCTACATTTATTAATTGGAGGATTTGAAATGTCTAGAATTGGAAAATTACCAATTAGTATTCCTACTGGAGTTACAATCTCACAAAAGGATGATGTTGTTACAGTAAAAGGACCTAAGGGCGAATTATCTCAGTATGTTCATCCTTCTATTAAGGTAAATATCGAAGAAGCTCAAATTATTTTCGAAGTTGATGAGAATCATATCGAAAACTACAAACAGAAGCAAGCTTACCATGGACTTTATCGTTCACTCGTAAATAATATGGTTGTCGGAGTTAGTGAAGGCTATACAAAGACACTTGAGTTGGTTGGTGTTGGTTATCGTGTATCTAATCAGGGTAACTTGGTAGAATTTACACTTGGTTATACTCACCCAATTTTCTTACAACTACCAAAAGAAGTAAAAGTAGAAACCAAAAGTGAACGTAATCAAAATCCAATTATTATTCTTGAATCAGCTGACAAGCAACTGTTAGGTCTTATTTGTGCTAAGATTCGTTCTTTCCGTAAACCTGAACCATATAAAGGTAAGGGTATATTGTTCAAAGGAGAGGTTATTCGCAGAAAGTCTGGTAAATCAGCTGCAGCTAAGTAACTTTAATAATTCATTACGATTATGACAACAAAGAAAGAACAAAGAAGACTAAAGATAAAGTTCCACATTCGTAAGAGTGTGAACGGAACTGCAGAACGCCCACGTTTGAGCGTTTACCGCAGTAATAAGCAAATTTATGCACAAGTTATTAATGATTTAACAGGTACAACACTTGCTGCAGCTTCTTCTGCTGGTCTTGAGAAAATGGCTAAGATAGAACAAGCTAAGAAAGTTGGCGAACTTGTTGCTCAAAAAGCAACAGCAGCTGGCATTCAACAAGTAGTATTTGACCGTAATGGCTATCTTTATCATGGACGCGTACAAGCTTTGGCAGATGGCGCACGTGAAGGAGGACTTAAATTCTAAACGATTATGGCAATGAATAAAGTTAAAGTAAATAGTGACGTAGAACTAAAGGACCGTTTGGTTGCAATCAACCGTGTGACCAAGGTAACTAAGGGTGGACGTACTTTCACATTTGCGGCTATCGTCGTTGTAGGTGATGGTAAAGGTGTAATCGGATGGGGACTTGGTAAGGCTGGAGAAGTAACTGCTGCTATCCAAAAGGGTACAGATGCCGCTAAGAAGAACCTTGTAAAAGTTTCTGTTCTTAAAGGTACAGTTCCTCATGAAGTTGAAACTCGTTTTAGTGGTGCGCATGTACTTCTTAAACCAGCTGCAGCCGGTACTGGTTTGAAGGCCGGTGGTGCTATGCGTGCTGTATTAGAAAGTGCTGGTATTACTGATGTGATTGCAAAGTCTAAGGGCTCATCAAACCCTCATAACCTTGTAAAGGCTACTATAGCTGCTCTTGCTCAAATGCGAGATGCTTATACTGTTGCAGGCGAACGTGGTATCAGTATGGACAAAGTTTTTAACGGTTAATTACAGGAGGTAAAATAATGGCAACAATAAAAGTTAAGCAAATTAAGAGCCGTATTAACGCTCCTAAAGACCAAAAGGCCACATTATTGGCTCTTGGACTTCGTAAAATTTCGCAAGTTGTAGAAGTAGAAGATACTCCAAGCATTCGTGGAATGATTAAGAAGGTACATCATTTGGTATCAGTAATTGATTAATAAATCCTTTAAAGACAATAAGGTATGAAATTAAATAATTTGAAACCAGCAGCGGGCTCAACCCACTCTCGTCGTCGTATTGGTCGTGGTACAGGATCTGGACTAGGCGGTACGTCTACCCGTGGTCATAAGGGTGCAAAATCTCGTTCTGGTTATAAGAGAAAGATTGGTTTTGAAGGTGGTCAGATGCCTCTTCAGCGCCGTGTTCCAAAGGGTGGTTTCAAGAATATTAACCATAAGGTATACTTTGCTGTAAACTTATCTACTCTTCAAGAACTTGTTGAAAAAAAGAATCTTACTAAGATCGGATTAACTGAATTGGTAGAAGCTGGTTTGACAAATGGTAAGGAACTTGTCAAGATTCTTGGTAATGGAGAATTAAAGACGAAGGTAGATGTTGAAGCAAATGCCTTCTCAAAGACTGCTGAAGAAGCAATCAAGGCAGTAGGTGGTAACACAACTATAATCTAAGTAAATGAAAAAGTTTATTGAGACACTGAAGAACTGTTGGAAAATCGAGGATTTGCGTAAGCGACTCCTCGTGACCATCTTGTTCACAGCCATTTACCGTTTTGGCTCTTTTATTGTACTTCCTGGAGTTAATCCAAAATTGTTAGAACAACTTCAGTCACAAACAGCTGGCGGTCTTATGTCATTGTTGGATATGTTCTCTGGTGGTGCATTCTCTAAAGCATCAATTTTTGCTTTAGGAATTATGCCTTATATTTCAGCTTCAATCGTAATGCAGCTCTTAGCTGTGGCAGTGCCATATTTCCAAAAGATGCAGCGTGAAGGTGAGAGTGGACATAAAAAGATTAATTGGTACACACGTCTGTTAACAATATTTATTTTATTTTTCCAGGCCCCTGCGTATTTGATTAACTTGAAGACTCAGGCTACCGGTGCTTTAGCATCAGGTGTGAGTTGGACTGTCTTCATGGTATCTGCCTCAATAATCTTGGCTGCTGGGTCTATGTTTATCTTGTGGCTCGGTGAGCGCATTACTGATAAAGGAGTAGGCAATGGTATCTCTATCATCATTATGGTTGGTATCATCGCACGTCTTCCACAAGCTTTTTTCCAAGAAGTTACTAGCCGTTTTACGGCAATTACTAGTGGTGGTCTTGTGATGTTTATTGCTGAGATAATCATTCTTTACTTGGTTATGTGTGCAGCTATTCTCCTTACACAGGGAACGCGTAAGATACCAGTACAGTATGCTAAAAAAGTTGTTGGGAATAAACAATATGGCGGTGCGCGTCAATATATACCTCTGAAGTTATTTGCCGCTAACGTTATGCCTATTATTTTTGCACAAGCTTTAATGTTCATTCCATTGGCCATTGTTCAGTACTCTACTGATAGCGCTAGTCCTGTACTTCAATCTTTGATGGATACAAAGAGTTTGTTGTATAATGTAATCTATGTTATTTTAATTGTAGCATTTACTTACTTCTATACTGCGATTACTCTTAATCCTACTCAAATGGCTGAGGACATGAAACGAAATAATGGTTTTATTCCTGGAGTTAAGCCTGGCAAAAATACTGCAGATTATATTGATACTGTAATGACTCGACTTACAGGTCCTGGCTCTATTTTCATTGCTTTTATTGCAATTATGCCAGCTTTGGCAGGCTTACTGAATGTGCAAGATTCATTTGGTCAGTTCTTTGGTGGAACTTCATTATTGATTCTAGTTGGTGTGGTAATTGATACCTTACAGCAAATAGAATCTCACTTGATGATGCGTCACTATGATGGCCTTTTGAACTCTGGTCATACTAGAGGCAATGGAACTGTTGCAGCATATTAAATCTTTTTCTTAGAAAGTGGAAAATATTTCTTTAGAAAGAAGATAAAATACAAATATGGTTGGTCAATTATATTGTTGAGTAATCCCACAAATAATTGACCACCTCATTTTCATCGTATTTACATACAAGTTCAGCGGTGATAATTATTTTATTTTCATATGAAGCAGTATAACATAATCTAGACAAGTTTTTTAATTATGGCAAAACAAACCGCTATCGAACAAGATGGAACTATTTTAGAAGCTCTTTCTAATGCTATGTTCCGTGTAGAGTTAGAAAATGGTGTTGATATTACAGCACATATTTCTGGCAAGATGAGAATGCATTATATCAAAATTCTCCCTGGAGACAAGGTGAAGGTTGAGATGAGTCCATACGACTTGACAAAAGGCAGAATAGTTTTCAGATACAAATAATAAAATAATAAAAATGAAGACAAGAGCATCATTAAAGAAACGTACAGCTGATTGTAAGATAGTTCGTCGTAAAGGTCGTCTGTTCGTTATTAATAAGAAAAACCCTAAGTTTAAATTGCGTCAGGGTTAATGTTAAAAAAGCATAAACTTATTGTTGCTTAATATATAATGAGTAACTTTGCAAAGTTTATCGTAAACAAAATTTTAATTTATTAAAATCAATGGCAATAAGAATTGTTGGAGTAGATTTGCCCCAAGAAAAGCGTGGCGAAATCGCATTGACTTATATTTATGGTATAGGTCGAAGTAGTTCAGCAAAGATATTGGATAAAGCAGGTATCAACCGCGACCTCAAGGTTAGCGAGTGGTCTGATGACCAAGCTGCTAAAATCCGTGAAATTATCGGTGCTGAATTCAAAGTTGAAGGTGATCTTCGTTCAGAGATCCAAATGAACATTAAGCGCCTCATGGACATAGGTTGCTATCGTGGAGTTAGACATCGTAATGGTCTTCCTGTTCGCGGTCAGAGTACTAAAAATAATGCTCGCACTCGTAAGGGAAAGAAGAAGACTGTTGCTAATAAGAAGAAGGCTACTAAGTAAAATTTAGTTGAGAGTTAAAAGTTTTGCTCATTTTATGGGTTTAACTTAAATACTTAAAACTTTTATACTAAAAGAAAATTATGGCAAAAAAATCAGCAACATCTAAGAAAAGAAACGTAAGAGTTGATGCATTAGGTCAGCTCCACGTACATAGTTCATTTAATAATATTATTGTATCTTTGGCAAACAATGAAGGTCAAGTTATTTCATGGTCTTCAGCTGGTAAGATGGGATTCCGTGGTTCAAAAAAGAATACACCTTATGCTGCACAGATGGCAGCAGAAGATTGTGCTAAAGTAGCTTTCGACCTCGGTCTGCGCAAAGTAAAGGCGTATGTTAAAGGTCCAGGTAATGGTCGTGAAAGTGCTATCCGCGCTGTCAATACAGTAGGTATTCAAGTTACAGAGATTGTCGATGTAACTCCATTACCACACAATGGTTGCCGTCCTCCAAAACGTCGTCGTGTATAATCACATCTTTTTAACAATTTAAAGAATCAAATTTAATTATGGCAAGATACATAGGTCCAAAATCTAGAATCGCACGCCGCTTTGGTGAGCCAATCTTCGGCGCAGATAAAGTGTTAGCTAAGAGAAATTTCCCTCCAGGTCAACACGGTAATAATCGTCGTCGTAAGGTTTCTGAGTATGGTGCTCAGTTGGCAGAAAAGCAAAAGGCTAAATATACATATGGTGTTTTGGAGCGTCAATTCCGCAATCTGTTTGATCATGCAGCTAAGGCAAGTGGTATTACAGGTGAGGTTCTTTTGCAGAGTCTTGAGAGTCGTCTCGACAACGTAGTTTATCGTCTTGGTCTTGCACCTACCCGTGCAGCTGCTCGTCAGTTGGTTAGTCACAAGCATATTGTTGTAAATGGTAAAGTTGTAAATATTGCTTCTTACGCAGTAAAAGCTGGCGATATCGTAGGTGTTCGTGAAAGAGCTAAATCTCTTGAAATTATTGAAGCAGCTTTGGCTGGTTTCAATCATAGCAAGTATCCTTGGATTGAATGGGACGAAAACAGCAAGAGTGGTAAGTTTCTTCATCAGCCAGATCGTGCAGATATTCCAGAGAACATTAAAGAGCAGTTAATCGTTGAGTTGTACTCTAAACAATAAAAATCATTAAATTAATGGCGATATTAGCATTTCAAAAACCTGATAAAGTAGTGATGCTGGAGGCTAACGACCAGTTCGGTAAATTCGAATTTCGTCCGCTAGAGCCTGGCTTCGGAATTACCATTGGTAACTCTTTGCGCCGCATACTTCTTTCGTCATTAGAAGGTTATGCTATCAACACTATCCGTATAGCTGGTGTTGAGCATGAGTTTTCTACAGTTCCTGGCGTTAAGGAAGATGTTACTAACATCATTTTGAATCTCAAACAAGTTCGATTCAAGCAAGTAGTAGAAGAATTCGAGAATGAGAAAGTTAGTATCACAGTAGAGAATTCAACAGAATTCAAAGCAGGTGATATTGGTAAGTATCTGACTGGATTTGAAGTGTTAAATCCTGATTTGGTGATTTGTCATTTAGACTCAAAAGCAACAATGCAGATTGATTTGACTATCAACAAGGGACGTGGTTACGTTTCTGCTGAAGAGAATCGTGAATTCTGCACTGATGTAAATGTACTACCAATCGATTCAATCTACACCCCAATACGCAACGTAAAATATTCAGTTGAGCCATATCGTGTTGAGCAAAAGACCGACTATGATAAACTTGTTATTGAAGTTGCAACAGATGGTTCTATTCACCCAAAGGAAGCGCTTAAAGAAGCAGCTAAAATCCTTATTTATCACTTTATGTTGTTCTCAGACGAGAAGATAATGTTAGAGAATCCTGATCAGGAGGGCAACCAAGAATTTGATGAGGAAGTATTGCACATGCGTCAGTTACTTAAGACTAAGTTAACTGATTCTACTCTCAACCTTAGTGTTCGTGCACTCAATTGCCTGAAGGCAGCTGATGTTGAAACACTCGGTGATCTTGTACAATACAATAAGACTGATCTCTTAAAGTTCCGCAACTTTGGTAAGAAATCGCTTTCTGAGCTTGATGATTTGCTCGAGAGTCTGAATCTTACGTTTGGAACCGACATTACAAAGTATAAATTGGACAGAGAATAAATTTACTGTACGACATAGATCCTAAGCTGGTTTTGTCCACAGAAATTCATTTTGGTCCTCAATAAGAAAATTTAAAATGAGACATAATAAGAAATTCAACCATTTGGGTCGTACTGCTAGTCATCGTAGTGCTATGCTTTCTAATATGGCAGTATCTTTGATTAAGCACAAAAGAATCACTACGACCCTTGCAAAGGCTAAAGCTTTAAAGAAGTTTGTTGAGCCTTTAATTACACGTTCTAAGAATGATACTACAAATTCACGTCGTGTTGTATTCCGTTATTTACAAGACAAAGAAGCTGTAAGCGAATTGTTCAAAGAAATTTCTGTTAAGATTGGTGATCGTCCAGGCGGTTATACTCGTGTAATAAAGCTCGGTTTCCGTAAAGGTGATGCAGCTCCTATAGCTTTTATAGAGTTGGTTGATTATGATGAGAATATGGCTAAGGCGCCTAAAGCAGAAGTTAAGAAGACACGCCGTAGCCGTCGTTCTACAAAAAAGGTTGAGACAGAAAATCCTTCAATTGAAACACCTTCAACAGAGGAGCCTTCAGAAGAAGGAAAGGCTGAATAATCTTTGTAAATTATATCTTTATAATATAAACAGATATGTTCGTATGGGCATATCTGTTTTTTTATGGTACAGTCTTAAAAAAGTGTGAAGCCCCTACTTTTCTTATCTTTGTATTTGTAAATATTACTGTCCGGTAAAAATAAACTGAAAGCTCTATAACGTTTTCTATCAAATATTTGGAGCATGTTCATATTTTTAGTACTTTTGAACCCAAGAAACACAAGAACGTGTTTCGACAGCAGTATCCACGTGTACTCTCAAAATACTCTATTGTGGCTACAATTTGGCTACACAGAAAAGAAGAAAGTTTATAAAGAACTATGATACAAGGAGATACAAGGAATATTCATTTTCCTCTCTCTCCGCAATAAACGCTGAAAATCAGCAAATTGTGAAATAAACACCCAATTTTACACCCGAGAATGTAGAATTGGGTGTTTTTGCATTATTTAAGATTAGCTTTATTGCAGTTATATAAAGGTAATCAAATGGGGTTTAGTATACTATCATTTGACTACCTTTTTTGATTTATTCTATGATGCCGGGTTTGGGGATTATGTGAATAACGAATCGTTGGTTATCTTTATTCCCTCTAATATCAGGTTGAACTCTAAATTTACTTGATTGTCCACTTCCTGAAATTAGAACCTCACAATTGCCAAGTGAATCGAACTCAATACCATTACTTGACCAGAATTTGATTAAGGCTAATGCTCTTTCATAGCTAAGCTCATAATTTCTTGTATAATAATCTTTTGATGATTGTCCTTCTATGATAAGCATATATTGAGCTTCTGGAATTTTGCTTTTGGCACTATTCATAAAATGGGCGATTGCCAGACCTGCTTTAAGTAATTTATCAAGTTGCTCTTGCTCTATATCATAAATATTAGAACTATAGGTATTAAAAGATACTTCAATGTCTTTTAATGTATGCCTCTTAAATTGCTCATCGTATGTGAAATACTTATTATCTATCTCTTTAATAGAGTTATTTAGTTCTTCGATTTTTCTGAGCTGTTCTTCTTTAGCATTTACCTCTTTATCTAATTGGTCATTAATGCCTTTCATTTTAACAACGCACACTATAAATAGAACAAGCATAATAAAAAACAAGCTTGTCATGAGGTCAGAATAACTTAACCAGAAAGTGTTACTTCTGTTTCTTGGCATAATTACTTTTCTTCTTTTAAGTCCTTAATAGATTTTGTCATTGTTTCTATTGCCTTAAGAATAGATTTGTTCAACTCTATGCTCTCAAGTTGAGCGTTATGATAATCTGTTCTAAGGTTTAAGATTTCGCCTTTCATATCCTTATAACATTCCGCTTGAACTTGCGTATATTGTATCATTGTATCAAGCACTTCTTTCAATTTATCAAATGTATCAAAGAACTCTTTATTATTAGCCACAAAATTTTGTATATGTTCTGTTGAAGCCGTAAGTTGGGTAGATAAGCTTTCAGATACTTGCTTCCCTTCAGATATAAACAAATCAAATTCCTTTCTCCAAATATCCCTTGCTTCTGCTCCTGTTGGAAAATGAGTCGTTATGGCTTCTTGAAATTCTCGTTGAAGTTCTGTTGTCTTGTTTTGATTACTGACCACCACAGACAATCCTGTAGAAAAGTCCTTGAACTTATCAATGATTGTTTGAGTTTGATTAACAATACCTGATACATTTGCTATGGTAGAATTAAGTTGTTCTTGATAAGATTTGAAAACATTTAAAGAAGCGGCAGAATCTTTTAACTGCATAAATGTTGCAGCTATTTTATTAGCCGTTTGCGTAAGGCTCAGTTTATTTATTTCGGCTAAGACAAGATGCTGTTTTTCAAGATTGTCATTCAATAATTCTGCCGAATTAGCATACGCATCAAGATTACGTCCGAACTTGTCCACAAAATGTCCAAGCACACCTTTTAATGAATTTAGACTTGAAGCCATACTATTTGATAATAACGGCATCAACTCTCTTCTTAAAAAGTTCATGTATTCTTCTTTGCCCTCATTGGATTTGGCTACAGCAGATTTATATGATATAGCGCTATTATATACAGTAAAGCCCAATCCCAGTAAACTTGCGCACATGGCTGCTATAATACCATACAAAAGGTGCTGCAATCCACTTAAATTATCAGTTTCGCCAAAAATCTGATTGAAATCAACCCCTATCAGCCCCGTAATTATACCAACGAATGTGCCTGCTAAACCTAAATAGAGAGGAACGTTAAGGCTATTATGTATTTCATCTTCTAATGCTCCTTTTTGACTATCACAAATATCTTCAAGTATTCCCAAATCTGCGCTTGTTCCAGTGTTTTTGCACAAATATTCATTAGTGCGATAAATAATCAATCCTAATTTCCCATAGATATTTCTGTTTTGAGGAACTATCAACGACAAATCTGTATATTCATCACCGCTATCATCTTCATCGCTATAACGGGAAGGTATGTTCTGCAAGAACTTCTGTAATGAGGACTTATTTTGCAAGATACCAGATGTTATCGATGTTTCTTTGAGAGACAAATTATCAACATCTTTAAATAGACCTTCCAATTCTGAAATTTTTTTCTTTGTTTTAAGAAAGCTATAGATTTGGGCTGCAATAACAATCAAGACAACTATTATAGCAACAATCAAGCCGATATATTCATGTAAATTATTCATTGTCATTATATTTTTTTGATTATTTGATTTCGTCGAACAAATTGTTGGTTTGTTCCTTTCTCTTTTCTTTCGCTTTTTTCTTTAACTCTTTCTTAAATTCTTTTTCTCTGATTTTTTTCTCTTCTATTTCCTCCTTGTTCATAGGCTTGTAATTATCCATATTATCAGGATATTTACCCTCTATATATAATTTTACCAAGCCAGCATGAGACATAGGTTTTGAAATATCACGAAAATCTATATTTGTATTATAGTCAAGTAAGACTATATCTTGAATTTTGCTTTGTTCCTTTATTCTCTCTACAACATGGTGGACTTCTAGCACATTATCTAACACCCATTTATAGGTAGGAAGATAAATGAGCATTCTTGCTTCAAAATACCCCAACAATTCTTTGCTGTATGCACCCTTACTGTGTCCTTTGGGTGCACCATATTTCCGTACCGTTCTTTTCAAATCACGCATGGTGTCATTCTTAAATGTTGCAAAATCAACGCCTACACCTTCAAAGACCTTTAACCCTTGCCACACAGCTTCAACACAAGTTGCCTTTAATCCGTCAGTAAAAGGAATAGGAATGTTCCCATGAGGATAAAATGGACTCAGAATCTTTGCATACCGAGTCTCTGAGTTAGAAGTGATATCCAAGATTACAGCGTCTGGATATTCTTCTTTTATCTTCTCCAATTTTCGTTTCCTACTTTCTATGTATATCATAATCAAAAAGTATCAAGGTTTATAATATATTTCTTGGGAATGAATGTCATGACCATTACTTCCGCTTGGAAATACGGTCGTTCATTTTCGTCTAAATCAAAATGTTTATGTGCCTTAACGGTGGAAAAATGTATTTTCTTAAAATCTTCCAAGGATTTGCCTATATTAGGTGTTCGTTTCGTAGTTGTAGCATTCATGTCTGCATACATTGTATGCTGCAAATATACCACACTTGGATCTATCCTTAGAATGACAGGATTACTAATTCTCCCATCTTTCATGGCAACATACATCATAGGATGTTCTGTTGTGAAGCTCAAACGAACATAGTCTTGTAAATTCCGCATCTCATCCAAATTACGGCTTAAATTCCCGCCTCCGGGATTCGGTATGTCGATTTTATGCTTTTCACAATAACTCCAAGACAATAACCCTCCATGCCGTTTTATGGATGGAATATTCCTTCTATCTGTAAAATGATACAAATAGCGGATACCATTATTTTCCAATACTTGCTTGAATGCAAGCCAATTTTCTTTGCGTTCAGCAGACAACGATTCCAATCTTTGCCTTTCCGCTTGTTCGGCTTGTTCTTTTTTTCGGGCTTCTTCCGCAAGTCTATTTGCTTCCTGCTGTCGCCGTATTAGTTCTTCTGTTATCCTTTTTTCATTCTCTACCTTTTCCTTTTTTTCTCTTTCTCTTTTCTTACGTTCTTCTTCCTCTTTACGTTTTTGCTATTCGGCTAACTTAACAAATCTTTCATGTTCTAATTCTTTTTCTAATCCAGATAATGATTTTTGTATATTCGCGTATTGTTTTATTATAATCGAATCTTTTGTACGCACTATTTCATGCGTAATTTCATCCATTATTTGCTTTGCCTCTTGACACTTTCGCTGCGCAATAAGGATTTCAAGTTTATCCAATAATAATTTTGCCTTTTCCTCTCGTTCTTTTAATTCATATGCCTCTTTTCTTAATCTTTCATCTTTTAAAGCTTGGAGAGAAGGTATATTCTCAAATTTATGCGGTGAAAAGACACGAGTTTGTAATTCATCTTTTTGGGGAGGAATATTTAAAACATACCAATCAGTTGATGATTGTTTAAGTTTGTCCCTATTTTGCTTTACACGTTCTTTTCTTTTGTCAAATTCATCACAAAGCGATTTAGGTGCAGATGGCTTGAGTTCACCATTTGAAAGGATTTCAGTTGGTGAACTATCATATAATCCAAACAGTTTTTTAAGCCATTTAAAAATCATACTATATACCTTTTAACACGAAGCGTGGAACTGTATGCCACACTCTACTTGAAGATCGTAGGAAACCTTGGATACAGATGTAACAATAGCAGCCCACTCTATAGTGTGAGAACCACTATGCTATCCTTGTATCCAATTTGAAAATTTCCTACGTTTTCAAGTACAAGATAAGCATAACGCCTCTTATTTTTTCAACGATGTCATTGTGTCTCTGAAGAAACACGCTACAAAATTAACATTTTTATTTATTATTAGGCAATAAATGTGAATAAAATTAGAAACAATGTTGTTATTACAACAAGATAAGTTTATCATAGTTAAATAGTCCTCCCTTAAAAACCTAATATTCCTCTGATTCATAGTATATTATCCTGTAAATTATTTGTTTATA
>NZ_JABZSJ010000035.1:0-26233 GCF_015262605.1 Prevotella aurantiaca
GTAATTACAAAAAATAAAAATGTAATTACATTTTTATTTTTTGTAATTACGTTTTTTATATAATCTTTTTTTAATCTATAATTTTTAACCTTAACTTATCTCTAATAGTATTATTGATCGGTTTTACTAATAAAATCTTTTAAACCTAAAAACATTTTATAAGTCATTTAAGCTATTAAATTATTTGAGAAGATAGAAACTTAATATGACAGCTTTGTAATTGGGTGAAATGGTAAAGATTCTCTTGTATGTTAGCTTTTACAGCAATTAGCTTGTGTTTTTTCTTGTTTTTTTATTCTATTTGTTTAAATATTAGTACATTTGCAAAATAAAAAGAGTGCAGATACCTAATTACTGTCTCGCAGCAGAAAAGTGAAGATAACTAAGTTTTTTGCTTGTTGCCTGAAACAATAACTACTGTACGAGAGTTGCAATTATCCCTGCACCCATTTGTTTGCAAAGATACTATCATTATTCATTTGCTGCAATACCAAATATTTGGTATTTTAAAATACCTACTTGTTGCTATTGCGCATCTCATGAAAATGTTATTACTTTGCATGAATATTGCAATAGGAATGTAAAAATTATAATATTTCTTCCAATTTGTAATGGGTCTTATACAAAGATATTAATTTAAAAGCGACCTAAATGAAAAATCATAAGATGTATGAGGCTGATGACAAGATGATTTCTCTCATCAGCGATAATTACAATCTGCTACAAGCTTTGGGCAGTTTTGGAATAAATTTGGGCTTTGGCGATAAAACTGTACGTGAGGTTTGCGATAGTCAAAATGTTGACACTTACACATTTTTGGCCATTGTGAACTTTACAATGAATGGCTACAAAGAATACGACGACGCAGATAGACTATCTATACCTACTTTAGTGCAATATCTGAAAGCCTTTCATACTTATTACTTAGACTTCCAGTTGCCGTTTATTCGTAAGAAACTTGTTGATTCGTTGGATGAGAATGATAATTTGGCTAGGCTAATTTTGAAATTGTACGATGAATATGCGCATGATATTCGTAACCATATGAAGTATGAAGAGAAGACTGTATTCCCTTATGTAGATTCCTTATTGTCAGGGCAAACGAATAACAACTACGATATTGAGACCTTTTCTAAGCATCACCAACAAACTGATGTGAAGTTGCATGAACTAAAGAATATTATTATTAAGTACTTGCCTTCAGATTCACATCGTAATAGTCAGCTTACAGCAACGCTATATGATATATATCGTTGCGAAGAATGGCTTGATCAACATGCTGATGTTGAAGAAGAAATATTCATTCCTGCTATTCGTCATTTAGAACTAAAGAGTAAGCAAAATGATGTATCTGTGAAGATTTCAAGTATGCTTAATAAGCAGCCAGATACAGGAGAAACTTTAAGCGACCGAGAAAAAGATGTGATTATCTGTGTAGTTCAGGGAATGACGAACAAGGAAATTGCTAATCATTTGTGCATATCTACGAATACAGTGATAACCCATCGCAGAAATATTGCACGTAAATTACAAATTCATTCGCCAGCAGGTCTCACCATCTACGCTATCGTAAATAACTTAGTAGATATTGGTACTGTAAGTTTGTAACCAAATTTTAAAAATCAGAATAAATTGAATTTGTCCCTATTAGTAAGGAGTTAATACTAATTTAGTATACCTATAGATATGACAAAATTGGTGAATGGGCGTCCACGAATTGCGATTATTGACCCCAATACCTTGGCAGTTCTTGGCTTGAAGAATATTCTTCAGAGTGTTGTTCCAATTATGGAGGTAGAGACTTTCTCTTCTTTCGATGACTTTTTTGCATCTAATCCTGATTCGTTCTTTCACTTTTTTGCAGCTCAAACCATTGTTTTAGAGAATATTGCGTTCTTCAGAGAACGAAAGCAAAAGACAATATTGCTGACAATTTCTAATGATTCTAATTCGCAATTATCGGGTTTTCATTGCATTTGTATCAGCGTTAGTGAAGACGAACTAGTACGCAATTTGCTTATGGTAGTACAACATGGACACGCAGGAGGAAAGAATTTTCCAGAGATGCCCCAAGTTTTGAAGAATAAAGTATTGACGAATCGTGAATTAGAAGTACTATCTTTAGTTGTGCAAGGCTATATAAATAAAGAAATTGCGATTAAACTAAACATTAGTCTAACCACTGTTATAACGCACAGAAAAAATATTACTGAAAAGTTGGGTGTGAAGAGCGTATCGGCATTAACAATTTATGCAGTGATGCACGGATACGTTGATATAAATAAAATCTAGCCTTAATAGATTATAAGAAAGGAGAAAGGAGATAGCCAAATTTTCCTTTTAGCTTCTGCCAAGGAGTTCTCCATGTATTCCAAATCTCCTCTGTAAGTTTAAAGCAGTCTTTCTTTTGGTTCTCAAAAATTGTGTCTAATTCCTTTGTAGTTTCTTGATCTATTATTACAGCATTTACTTCACGGTCCCATCTAAGACTACGAGAATTAAGATTTGCGGAGCCTATGGTACAAATTTTCCCGTCTACAAGTATAATTTTTGTATGATGAAAGCCTGGTTTGAATAGCCATATTATACAACCGTCTTTCATTAACTTATGCGCATTATAGTATCCGCAGTCAGGTGTGAGAGGAATATCACTCTTAACACTGAGCATTATTTCTACTTTTACGCCACGTGCTGCAGCATCTTTCAATGCCGTTCTTAACTTGGGACTAAGTGTAAAATAAGGATTTATAATCTTTATACTGTCTTTAGCATCATTAATTGCTTCCACATAAAATGTTCTGATAATATCTTTCGAAACTTGAGGCTCACGGTTAATAATGCCTACCATTTTATGGCCTGCAGAACGACAAGTATCTTTTTTAAGTCCTTTTATATAATCAGCATTACTGATACCACGGTAATATTTAGGACCATGAATATTTTGTCCCGATACCCTGAACCACATCTGCAAGAATATCTTTTGCAGTGTATTTACAGCATCACCTTCTATTCTGCAGTGCATATCGTGCCATTCTCCAACAGCTTTTGTTCCTTTAATATAGTAATCTGCAACATTCATTCCGCCTGTATAGGCTATTTTTCCATCAATAACAACTATTTTACGATGGTCGCGGTTAAAGACACTATGTATCCAAGGGAAAGTTATGGGCTTAAATTCGTATATCTGTATGCCTTTTTCTCTTATATCTTTTAAATGTCTTTTGTGCATCGGACGATTATTGCTGGCATTCCCAAATCCATCGAATATAGCTCTGACTTCTACCCCTTCTTGCACTTTCTTAGCTAACCGATTAATCAGTTCGTTATTAATTGAGTCATTTCTGAAATTAAAATATTCTAAATGAATACTTGAACGAGCTTGTTCGATGGCTTTAAACATATCATAAAACTTCTCTTGCCCACTTGTTAGCAATGTTACAGAGTTATTGTTACTGAATTGTATGCCCTTCATTCTTAGCTGTTGCACAATCAAAGAGTCGAAGCTTATAGGTTGAGCGCTTTGTTTTTTTATTGTAGGTTTAGCCATTATGATTTGCCCAATTGTAGCAAACCATAATATAAACAGGGTAAGTAAAAGTGGATTTCTTTCTGTTTTCTTCACAGGATTCGTCTTTTGCGTACTTTTCTATTTGTCCTTTGTACTCCTCTTTGCTTTTAACCACACAATTAAATCATACAGCTATAGTGATCTACTACTCCCAATAATCTTAGTTCTTTATCGCAAACTAACACCGTATGCACCTTATATTGGTGCATAATACTTTGAATTTCGGTGATTTTGGTATTTGGAAGAACCATCTTAGGTGTCTTTGTCATAATATCCTCAACTGTGTGATCAAAGAATTTAGATTGCCATTTCTCCATTGCACGGCGTATATCTCCATCAGTAATGAGTCCAATAACTTTGTCGTTTTCCACAGAAACACCTAAGCCTAACTTACCATTGCTAACATGAATAATAGCCTCTGCCAAGTGCATTTCTTTAGGAATGATAGGTAAATCTTCTGAACGCATAACATCTTGTGCTGTAGTAAGAAGTCGTTTTCCAAGTTCTCCTCCAGGATGGAATTGTGCAAAATCTTTAGGTCGGAACTTTCTAAGCTCCATAAGAGCAATAGCAAGTGCGTCTCCCATTACTAATGCAGCTGTTGTAGAACTTGTTGGAGCTAAGTTTAAAGGACATGCTTCTTTTTCAACCCATACCTTTATATGTGTTGTAGAGTATTTAGCTAACAACGAATTTGGATTGGCGCTCATTCCAATGATGGGAATGTTCATGTGCAATACCATTGGTATAAAACGTAAAAGTTCATCAGTCTGGCCAGAATTAGAGAGTGCCAAAACAACGTCGTCTTTAGTCATTGCTCCCAAGTCTCCATGAAAAACATCTAATGGATTAGCAAAAAATGCAGGAGTACCTGTTGATGATAAAGTCGCAGCAATTTTAGCACCAATATTTCCACTTTTACCTACTCCTGTAACAATTACTTTTCCTTTGCAATGGTAAATTAGTTCTACAGCTTTATCGAAGTTGTCGTCCAATTGCTCTATCAAAGCTAATGTTGCATAAGCTTCATCTTTTATGCATTGTATTGCATAATCTCTAACATTTTCCATCTTACGTCTTCTCACTTCGATTTATAGTAGTTGCATGATTAGTTTCTCAAGGTTTTCTAATTCCAGCATATTAGCAGCATCACTTAATCCTTTATCTGGGTCAGGATGCACTTCAAAGAAATATCCGTTTGCACCAAAAGCCTTAGCAGCTAATGCCATTGAGGGGACAAATTTGCGATCTCCAACAGTTTTTCCATTGCCTGCACTTGGTCGTTGTACGCTATGTGTGCAATCCATAATTACAGTTTTGTTAAATTCCTGCATGTCTGGAATATTCCTAAAATCAACAACAAGGTTGTTATAACCAAAGCTATTGCCTCGTTCAGTAAGCCAAACTTCTTTTGCACCACTTTCTTTGCATTTTTCGACAGGGTATTTCATGTCTTTTCCGCTTAGAAATTGTGCTTTCTTTATATTCACAATCTTTCCGGTTTTAGCTGCAGCAACCAACAGGTCGGTTTGTCTACACAAGAAAGCAGGAATCTGAATAACATCTACTACCTTGCCAACCTCTTCAGCTTGAAAGCTTTCATGGATATCTGTGAGTAGTCGTAAGCCATATTTATCTTTTATTTCTTGTAGCATTGCAAGTCCTTTTGCCATTCCTGGGCCACGAAAAGAACTCAAACTTGTACGGTTTGCTTTATCAAAACTGGCTTTAAAAATAATATCTATGCCATATTTTTTATTCAGACGCACCAATTCTTCAGCTACAATGTTCAAGAGACCTTGACTTTCAATGACACAAGGTCCTGCAATATAGATATTTTTGTCATTCATTTGCGGAGCGATATGAAATATAGAATGTTGAGAATTTACTTCTCAAAGTTGTTTGAAAATGCAAAGGTATATATAATAAGGTGAATATGCAAGCTATCTGCGCAACTTTATTAAGGTCTATTCTTTAAATTTATGCCGTTCTATATTTAGCATAATATGCTTTTTATTCCTTTCTCTTTTGGTTCTATAGCCCACTATTTTGCTTTAAGAAATAAATATTTGCTCAATCAAGTGAATTTTGAACTTGCTTTATGACTTTATAGTATCAATGAAAGCGATTATCTTGAAGTTTTTTGTACTTTTGCAAGCAAAACAAAGCGTATGATACTAATAGCTGATAGTGGAAGTACAAAAACCGATTGGATGGTTTCAAGCGGTGAGAAAAATAAAAACAAGGTAATTTCTTCGCAGGGAATAAATCCTTTTCACCAGTCGGAAAATGAGATAGAACTTATATTAAAGAATGAAGTACTACCTCAAATACAATCTTTTTTGAGAGAAACCGATGTCGCAAAGCTGATTAATTCAATTGCTTTTTATGGTGCGGGTTGTATAGATATAGTACAACCTAAGATGAAGAAATGTTTGTCTGAAACTTTTACTAATGCGACAATTGAAGTTGCTGGCGACTTACTTGGCGCAGCCCGAGCCTTATGCGGGAATACTTCCGGAATTGCTTGTATATTGGGAACAGGTTCAAATAGTTGTTTTTATGATGGCAAGATGATTGTCAAAAATGTACCTCCATTAGGCTATATCTTAGGAGATGAAGGTAGCGGAGCAGTATTAGGAAAGCTCTTTTTTAACGGAATATTTAAAGGTAGTCTGCCCGAGGAAATTCGAGATTTATATCTTCGCGAAGAAAATCTTACTTATCAGGAAATAATAGAAAGAGTGTATCGAAAACCATTAGCAAATAGATTTTTGGCTTCTACTGCACAATTTATTAACAGACATTTAGAATTGCCAGAATTAGAAACATTGGTACAGCAAAACTTTGCCCTTTTCTTTGAACGCAATGTGTGTCAATACGCTTGTTATGGAGTGAATAAAGTTTCTGCAATAGGAAGTATTGCTTATCACTTCCACAATATTTTCGAAAAGGTTGCAGCACAATTTAGCTTTGAAGTAGATAAGATAGAGAAATCGCCTATTTATGGAATGTTGGCTTACCATCAGTCAAAACACATATAGAAGTATTACTTTTGTAGATAAATGTAAGTTACTGAATTAGTGTCGTTGAAAGATATTCAGTTAATCGTTTGGCAGTTATTTATAAAATTAGTATTTTTGAACTCGAAAGTATAAGGGTTGTATTGATGGATTAAAGAAAATTGCTTCAAAACCTCAAGTTCACTCTTCTAAGATTTAAATATTTAAGACATAAGAAACGATAACAATATGAGAAAAATAATTGCTAGTTTTGCAATCATCATAATTATCTTATCTACCTTTCCGTTAGGTAGTATTGCGCAGAATGCTGCAGCTGAACAGCAGAAGCCAAATATTGAGGCTGTTGCAAATAAAAGTCCGAAAAATAGTGATGCGCTTGACGAATTAGCTTCGGAAGATAATGCTACACAGAAGCAAAAAGTTGTTGCTGAAGGTGTAGGTTTTCATCAATCATTAAAACAAAAGTTTATTGATGGTAATGCTGGTTTTATGTCACTTGTAGCCTTAGCTTTAGTCTTAGGTTTAGCATTTTGTATAGAACGCATTATCTATCTTAGTCTTTCGGAAATAGATGCAAAACGTTTTATGGCAAAATTGACCGACTTGATAGTTGCTGAAGATATAGAAAAGGCAAAAGAATTAAGTAAAAATACCCGTGGACCAGTAGCTTCTATATGTTATCAAGGACTCCTTCGAATTGATAGTTCTATCGAAGATATAGAACGTAGCGTAGCTTCATATGGAAGCGTGCAAAGTGCTAATTTAGAAAAAGGTTGTTCGTGGGTAACGCTTTTTATTGCGATGGCACCATCTTTAGGTTTTCTAGGAACGGTAATAGGTATGGTAATGGCTTTTGATCAAATTCAAGTTGCTGGAGATATCAGTCCTACCATTGTTGCTTCAGGTATGAAAGTTGCTTTGATTACAACTATCTTTGGTATTATTGTGGCTTTGGTTCTGCAAGTCTTCTATAATTATATACTTTCGAAAATAGAGCATTTGACAGCTCAAATGGAGGAGTCGGCAATCTCGCTGTTAGATGCTATCATGGTGTATAAACTGAAACGATAGACAATGAATTTAAGAAATAGAATTACAAAATTAGCAGAAGAACGTATATCACAGCGCATTTTATATGTGCTGATTGGTATTACGGCTCTTGTCTTTATATTGTTCTTTTCGATAGGTTTTTATACGCCATTTGCCGAAAATCCTGCTTTCAATGCACCTTTGCTTACTGATGTTGTTATCGTTTTTATGTGGATTCTCTTCGGGTTAACAGTTCTTACTATGCTTTTATCCTTGTACCATACGACAAAGACTATTTCTGTAAAGCAACGAGTTGTGAATGGAATTCCCACTTATAAAATAACAATTATTGTTTTTGGTGTAACTCTATTGTGTCTTTTATTGTCGTTTGTCTTTGGTTCTTCTGAAGCGATGATTATTAATGGTGCAACCTATTCGGATAAGTTTTGGTTAAAAATTTCTGATATGTTTGTTACTTCTTCAATAGTTCTGCTTATTGCAGCAATAGGAGTAACAATATTTGGTGCTACACGTTATTATAGGAAGAAAAAATAAATATACAAATGTTTAAACGTGTCAAGCGAAAAGTCCCAGGATTAAATACGTCATCAACAGCAGATATATCATTTATGCTGTTGATACTTTTCCTTGTTACTACCTCAATGGAAGTAGACGAAGGTTTGGAACGGCGCCTTCCACCTATAGAAAAAGAAAAGAAAGAAGTTCAATCTATGGTTGATGAGCGTATGGTGTTGAAGTTTCAAATTCTTTCTGACAATAAATTGATACTTAACGAAAAACCAATGAATTTACGAGATGTAAGGCAGGTCGTTAAAAGCTTTGTTGAAGCAAAGGGTAAACAACATATTATTCAGATTAAGACTGATAGGAAAACATCTTACGATACCTATTTCTCACTCCAAAACGAGATAATTGCAGCTTATAATGATTTGCGAAATAAGCATGCAGAAGAATTATATGGAAAACAATTTCTGCTTTGTTCTGCAGAGCAGCAAGAACAAATAGCTGAAGAAATACCGCAGCGTATTTCTGAAATTTATGAGGTAGAAAGATCAAATTTAGGGGAAGGAGGCGCAGAATGAGTATCTACCGACGACGCAAACGAAGTATTCCCGAACTTAATACTGCTTCTTTGCCCGATCTTATCTTTACGATTTTATTTTTCTTTATGCTTGTTACTCACATGCGTAAAACTACTATAAAGGTAAAATACCAAGTACCACAAGGTACTGAACTTACCAAATTGGTAAAGAAATCTGCCATATCTTATGTTTATATAGGAGTTCCTTTGGACGGTGATAATGTTATTTCAAACGATAGTTTATGTCTGCAACTCAACGATAAAATAGTAGATTTGAAAGATGTAAAAAGTTATTTGACAAGAGAACGTACTGAGATGACGCCAGCAGATAAAAAACAAATGAGCGTCAGTGTTCGTGCCGATAAGGGAACACCAATGGGAATGATCAACGACTTAAAACAAAGTTTGCGCGAATGTAATGTACTAAAAGTAAACTTTGCAGCTACTTATAAAAAACGTTGAATCATTTCTCATGAACTTCAATTTTAAAAGATTCGTTATTAAATATGAATATCTTTTGAAAAGCTAAAAAAAAACTAAAATATATACTGAAAATGCCTCTTAATTATCTATAAATAATGGCAGAAATGAGGAAAAGGATTTACTTAAATCCAGTGTTTGAAAAAGTTTACACATAAACAGAAAGCTTTTTGGAGATGCTAGCGTAATGCAGAGCTTATTGGTTCTGTAAAATCAGGTGGTGATACTAAACAAAATTTTATTTGGCAAGACAATGAAAATGACGGAGAAAAGAAAATTAAACCTTAACTTTTTATTTGGAAAAGGATAATTCTTCATTAGCATACATTTAATGGATAGACTTATTTAGTGTTCTCAAAATAAATGTATAATTAACGTTATGTATGGTGGTATAAGAGAATATTTGAAAATTCATAATTACAAAATTAAAAAACGTAATTACGTTTTTATCAATTTGTAATTACGTTTTATTTTTCTGTAATTATTTTTTTTATTCTCAATATTTTAATCTTCAGAAAGGATTAAGTTCTCTTTGAAAAATAATGAGTAATTCCTCATGTTGTTTTAAAGTAGCAGAAAAAGAAATAGATGACTTTTAATCTAATCTTGCTGAGTATTTTCTGCTTTTATGTAATATCCGTTTTAATAATCTCCCTTTTTAAAAGTTTGGTCGAACAAAATAGTTTTTGGATCTTTACCAGAATGGTAAGTAAAGCGGAAGTTGAAGCCAGCTTCTTTATATTGTTTCGAAGCTACATCTGCTTTAACTCCAGCATGTAATGCTTGGCGAAGTAACTCTTTTGTTGCTTCAACACGATCTTTATTATCGGCATCGTTAAAGAGTGAATAATAATAGCGTATTGTGCGTGAATCTGATTCATACACCATACTATCCATTCGTGTATTTGCTACAATCTGAGAAGGACATTGTTTCTTAGTATATTCTTTGCATTCTTCTGCTACACGATCCTCCATACTCTTTTGGCAGCCTACAAATATAAGGCAACCAATTGCTAAAAATAGTACTTTAATAAGTTTCATCGTCTATTCAATATTTTATTTAATAAATCTATAGTATTTACATATACTCTCGCAAAGGTAGGTCTTTTTGAGTAAATTTATGCTATGTTCCTTCGTATTTCTCGTTTTTATTGCTAATTTTGCATATTAAAAGAAGAAATCCTTAATGAACCAAATAAGAAATTTCTGCATTATAGCACATATAGACCATGGTAAGTCTACACTTGCTGATAGGTTGTTGGAATACACTAAGACCATTCAAGTTACAGGCGGACAAATGCTTGATGATATGGACTTAGAGCGAGAACGTGGTATTACTATTAAAAGTCATGCCATTCAGATGGAGTATGAGCAAGATGGGAAAAAGTATGTTCTTAATCTTATCGATACTCCGGGACACGTAGACTTTTCTTACGAGGTATCACGAAGTATTGCTGCATGTGAGGGCGCTTTACTTATAGTAGATTCTACACAAGGCGTACAAGCGCAAACGATTTCTAATTTGTATATGGCAATCGATAACAATCTTGAGATAATACCTGTAATTAACAAGATTGACATGCCAAATGCAATGCCTGAAGAGGTGGAAGACGAAATAGTGGACCTTATTGGTTGTGATCGTAGTGAAATTATTCGTGCCAGTGGAAAAACAGGTGAAGGCGTTTCAAAAATATTACGTGCAATAATAGAACGTGTACCTGCCCCAAAAGGCGATAAAGAAGCTCCACTTCAGGCACTTATTTTTGATTCTATTTTCAACTCATTTCGCGGTATTATTACCTTATGTAAAGTTACAAACGGAACCATTAAAAAAGGTGATAAAGTAAAATTCGTGCAAACAGGAATGGAGTACGATGCTGATGAGGTTGGTGTCTTGAAAATGGATATGAAGCCTAAAAATGAGCTTTCCACAGGTGAAGTAGGCTATATTATTTCAGGAATAAAGAATGCACGTGAAGTTAAGGTAGGTGATACCGTTACTCACATAGAACGTCCTTGCGATAAAGCCATCGAAGGGTTTCAGTTAGTAAAACCAATGGTATTTGCTGGCGTTTATCCAGTAGACCCTAACGATTATGAAAATCTCCGTGCATCACTAGAAAAGTTGCAGTTAAATGATGCTTCGCTTACCTTCTCTCCCGAAAGTTCACAAGCTTTAGGTTTTGGTTTCCGTTGTGGCTTCTTAGGCTTATTACACATGGAGATTATTCAAGAGCGCCTTGATCGTGAATTTAATATGGATGTAATTACCACTGTTCCTAACGTAAGCTATATGGTTTATGATAAGTTGGGCGAGAGTAGGGAAGTACATAATCCGTCAGGATTACCAGAACCAACGATGATAGAACACATCGAAGAACCTTATATAAAGGCATCTATCATTACATCGGGCGATTATATTGGACCAATTATGACACTTTGCCTTGACAAGCGTGGCGAACTCGTTAGTCAGAATTATGTAAGTGGTAATCGTTTGGAATTAATCTTCATGATTCCATTGGGCGAAATTGTGATAGATTTCTATGATAAACTGAAGAGCATTTCCAAAGGTTATGCATCTTTCGACTATCATATTGATTCGTTCCGCCCATCAAAGTTGGCGAAGTTAGATATCCTTTTGAATAGTGAACCTGTTGATGCCCTTTCTACTTTGACACACGAAAGTAATGCTGTAACATTTGGCAGACGTATGTGTGAAAAATTAAAAGAACTAATACCTCGTCAGCAATTTGATATTGCCATACAAGCTGCAATTGGTGGAAAAATAGTAGCTCGTGAGACAGTAAAGCAGGTTCGTAAAGATGTTACTGCTAAATGTTATGGTGGCGACGTTAGTCGTAAACGCAAATTGTTGGAAAAACAGAAGAAGGGTAAGAAGCGAATGAAGCAGGTTGGCAATGTACAAGTACCGCAAAAAGCTTTCTTGGCTGTATTAAAATTAGATTAAACTAATAAGAGGAACATAGATATGAAAGAGACCTTTGAAACCAGAGATATTGCACGTGAGTTAGCTCGAAAATACAGTACCATGACTCACGAAGAACTCGATATACTCGAAAGTATTCTCGTGCCTATGAAATTTGCGAAAGGTGAGATGATTTTGAATGAAGGAGAGGTGTGCGAAAATATCTATTATATTGATCGTGGACTGATTCGTCAGTTCTATTTTAAAAATGGAAAGCAGATAACGGAACACTTAGGCGAAGATCAAACCATATTTATGTGTATTGAAAGCTTGTTTCGTGAAGAACCTACTAAATTGCAAGTAGAAGCTATAGAACCTTCAATAGTCTATGCTCTGCCAAAACAAAGGTTAGAACAAGTAGCTTTACACAATGTAAATATACAAATCCTATATCGCAAGATATTGGAGGAAAGTCTTATAATTTCACAAGTACATGCTGATCTTGTACGATTTGAAACGGCACAAGACCGTTATAAGAAAATGTGCAAACTAAATCCGCAGGTTATTCTTCGTGCACCATTGGTTTATATTGCAAGCTATTTGCAAATGACACCTGAAACATTGAGTCGTGTGCGTGCTGCTACTTTGTTGGAATAGGTGTTGTTATAATAGAGAATTGTAGGGTAACAATTGATGATGATACGTAAAATCTATTTGTTTTTATTAGTAATAAGTTTCACTATAGCTGTTTCTGCGCAAGTGAATGGAGATTTGTATTCTTTAAGACAAGGGGTACATGATAGTTCAAATAACATTATTCGAACATATATGGACTCGTTGATTTCTGCAAAGAATAGAATCTTTAGTGAAACAAATATGAAGGGAGCGACTTATAAAGGCGATAATTTTCAATTGGCAAAACTTTTTCTGCCTACTACCTATTATAAAGATATCATAGGCAATGCGTTTATTTTAAAAGAAAACAATGCTTATGACAGACAACTCTTGAATATTTATCTGAAACAACCTTCTTTAGTAGAGGTTACCGCTGATGAACTTCGCGGAAAACAAACTAAAGCGATGGATGTTGAGGTACCAATTCAACGGAATGTTGAGATAGTAGATAAAGTTGCTCCTTCTCCAGTAGAATCAACTTTTTCTCCTGTAGAAGTACTTATAAAGAAACCAGATTTTTGGACTTACAAGGGAGATTACTCTCTTCAGTTATTACAGAATTATGTTTCACCTAATTGGTATAAGGGTGGAGAAAGCAACTATTCTATTTTGTCATCGGCGCTACTCGAAGCTAATTATAATAACAAACAGAAGATAAAATGGGAAAATCGACTTGAATTGAAGTTTGGTATCCAAAGTAGTAAAACAGATTCTTTGCATAGCTTTAAAACTACAGAAGACTTGATACGTCTTACTTCTAAGTTTGGTTTGCAAGCAAGCAAGAGATGGTACTACTCAGTTCAGTTTGTTAGTTATACACAATTTACGCATTCTTATCGCTCTAATGACCCTTTATTATATTCAGATATCCTTGCTCCATTGAATATGAATGTTTCCTTGGGTATGGATTATACAATTGATTGGTTAGATCATAAGTTAAAAGGAAACATACACATGGCACCTTTGGCTTATAATGTAAAATATACACGCTTAAAGAATTTGGCTGGTAGATTAGGTATAGAAGAGGGCAGACACGTACGACATGACTTTGGTTCTGAACTTACAATTGATTTTGAATGGCAATTGATGGATGCTATTACTTGGAAAACGCGTCTTTATACTTATGCTACTTATAAACGAACTGAATTCCAGTGGGAAAATACATTCAAGTTGCAGTTCAATAGATATATAGGTGCCCAATTGTTTATATATCCACGATTTGATGATGGTGTTACACGTGATGGACGTCATGGATATTGGCAGTTAAAAGAGTTTGCTGCTATTGGATTTCAATATAGTTTTTAATTTGTGAATATTAAGAATTAAAAATTTGTCATACACTACTAACTGTTAGTTCTTAATATTTTGCTTCTTTGACGCAAAGTCGCAAAGTCGTAAAAGGTAAAGTTATATCCTAAAATTTGGATTTTCAGTCATTTATTCTTATCTTTGCATAGAGATAATGTTGGCATGGTAGATCTCGTGAAAAAAGATTTGCCGAGCTTACTATACTTAAAAATTGAAATATACTAAATATTTAGCTTTATGAAGGACTTTTTTAAGAATGTCTTTGCCACCTTTGTTGGCGTTTTCCTTTTTGGTTTGGCTACAGTACTATTAGGTTTGGCATGTATCTTTGGAATGCTATTATCAGATAATACAGAAGAAGTAAATGAAAATTCTGTATTGGTAATAAATTTATCTGGTGTATTAAAAGAACGTTCAGAAGATAATAATTTATTTGATAAGTTTTTCGGTAAAGGTGAAAATGGTGTGAATTTAGAAGATGTGCTTTCGGGATTGAGAAAAGCTAAGACCAATAATAAAATAAAAGGTGTTTACATTGAAGTAGGTGCTTTTGTTCCTACATCATATGCATCGTTGCAGGAAATAAGAGATGCTTTGTTAGACTTTAAGAAGAGTCATAAATGGATAGTTGCTTATGGAGATAGCTATACACAAGGCACTTATTATTTGGCATCAGTAGCTGATAAGGTATATTTAAATCCACAAGGAATGTTGGATTGGCATGGTTTATCATTACAGCGTATGTATTTGAAGGATATGTTGGCTAAGTTTGGTGTAAAGATGCAAGTTTCTAAAGTAGGAACATATAAAAGTGCTACTGAAACTTTCACCGAAGAAAAAATGAGTGATGCAGATAGGTTGCAAACCTCTACATATTTAAATGGTATTTGGAAGCATTTAACAAATGATGTGAGCAAGAGCCGAAATGTTTCTGTTGCAACACTTAATCAGTATGCTGATAGTATGATTACCTTTTCAGCTCCAGCTGAATATATAAAAATGAAGTTGGTGGATAAACTTCTTTATACAGACCAAGTAAAGACTGAAGTTAAAAAGAGATTGGGAATTAAGCCAGATGGTAAAATTAATCAAGTTTCACTTGCTGACTTAAAAGCAATAGAAGAAAACACAAGTGGCGAAGAGATTGCAGTTTATTACGCATATGGTGATATAGTTGATTCACCTATACAAGGTAGCTTTAACCAAGGTAAGGCTATTGTAGGAAAGGAAGTCTGCAAGGATTTAGAAAAGCTAATGAAAGACGATAAAGTTAAAGCTGTTGTTATTAGAATTAATTCTGGTGGTGGTTCTGCTTATGCTTCAGAACAGATGTGGCATCAATTAATGGAATTAAAGAAAGTAAAACCAGTGGTTGTAAGTATGGGAGACTATGCAGCTTCAGGTGGTTATTACATGTCTGCACCTGCAAACTGGATAGTGGCTGAGCCAACAACAATAACTGGTTCAATTGGTATTTTTGGAATGTTCCCTGATTTTAGTGGATTGGCATCTGAGAAGTTAGGAGTTAAATTTGATGAGGTAAAGACAAATAAAAATGGAACCTTTGGATCAATAGTGCGTCCTTTGAGCCAAGATGAATTAAGAATGCTGCAAATTCATATCGATCGTGGTTATCTAACATTTAAAAGCAGAGTTGCTCAAGGCAGAAAGTTAACAATGGAACAAGTAGAAGCACTTGCACAAGGACATGTTTATACAGGTGAAGATGCACTAAAGATAAAGTTAGTGGATGAACTCGGCGGTTTAAATAAAGCAATTGCAAAGGCGGCACAATTAGCTAAAATTGATAAATATTATGAAGTTAGTTATCCTGCTCCTGTTGATTGGAAGAAACAAATAATGGCAGGAGATATACCAAATAATTATTTAAACGACCAATTGCGCACGTCATTAGGTATGCTTTATGAACCTTTCTCTATTCTGAGAACTATTAATCAGCAATCAGCAATTCAAGCAAGAATACCTTATTATATCAATATTAATTAATAAGGAGAGTTGTTTGGCTTTACCATAGATTATTTATATAAAGGAATGGAAGGCGACTTTATAAAAATACACAAGGTTTTGTTACCTCTAAGCTGGCTTTATGGTTTAGGGATAACTATTCGTAATGAACTTTTTGAACTTGGTGTATTGAAAAGTCGTACTTTCACTGTGCCTGTAATATCGGTTGGTAATATCACGGTCGGAGGATCCGGTAAGACTCCACATGTAGAATATCTTGTGCGTTTATTAAAAGACGTTTCACAAGTTGCAGTGTTATCAAGAGGATATAAACGCAAAAGTAGAGGATATGTACTTGCGGAGACTGATACACCAGTAGAAGTGATAGGTGATGAACCATTCCAAATGAAGCAAAAGTTTCCAAATATTTATGTCGCTGTAGATAAGAATCGTTGTGAAGGAATTGATAATCTAACACAAAATGAGCAAACTAAAAATACTGATGTAGTGTTGCTTGATGATGCATTCCAACATCGATATGTAAAGCCGGGTATAAATATCTTATTAGTTGACTATCATAGACTTATTATTTATGATAAGTTGTTGCCTGCTGGACGCTTACGCGAGCCTCTTTCGGGAAAAAATCGTGCTGATATCGTAATTGTTACGAAGTGTCCCAAGGAGTTGAATCCTATTGATTATCGTGTTTTAAGCAAGACCATGAGCCTATATCCTTTCCAAGAATTATTCTTTACAACATTAGAATATTGCGACCTTGTGCCTGTATTTGAAGATGTTGCAGATGAAAAAGAAATAGCACTGACAGATATACATAACAAAAATATTTTACTGCTTACCGGTATCGCATTACCTAAACAGTTAGAATTAGATTTAAGTCAGTATGCAGATACTTCACGAGTACAATCGTTGACATTTCCCGATCATCATTCTTTTAGACCAAAAGACGTGATGCTTATTAATGAAGCATTTGCATTAATGGAATATCCAAAGATAATTATTACTACGGAAAAAGATAGAGCAAGGTTATTAAACTTAGAAGGGCTTAACGAAGAAGTGCGAAAAAATATATATGCACTGCCGATACAAGTTAAATTCATGCTTGAAATGGAAGAAAAGTTTAACGAAAAAATATTATCCTATGTACGAAAAAATTCAAAGAACAGCATCTTGGCTAAAGGAAAGAATAAAAACAAATCCGAAAACGGCAATCATTCTGGGAACAGGTCTAGGACAATTAACTTCAGAGATAACAGATAGTTATGAAATCTCATATAAAGATATACCTAATTTCCCTGTATCAACAGTAGAAGGACATGCAGGTTGTCTTATTTTTGGTAAGCTTGGTGGTAAGGATATAATGGCCATGAAAGGCCGTTTTCATTACTATGAAGGTTACAAAATGGAGGAAGTTACTTTTCCAATTCGTGTTATGCACGAGTTAGGTATTGAAACATTATTTGTCTCAAATGCGTCTGGTGGAATGAATCCGGAGTTTAAAATTGGAGATTTAATGATTATTACCGACCATATTAACTTTTTCCCTGAACATCCTTTACATGGACCAAATTTCCCAACAGGACCTCGTTTCCCTGATATGCATGAAGCGTACGACCATACTCTCATAGAAAAGGCAGATGAAATAGCAAAGGAAAAAGGAATCAGAGTAATGCATGGTGTTTATACAGGAGTGCAAGGTCCTACTTTTGAAACTCCTGCAGAATACAGAATGTATCATATCTTAGGTGGTGATGCAGTGGGAATGAGTACTGTTCCTGAAGTTATTGTTGCTCGCCATTCAGGCATAAAGGTTTTCGGTATAAGTGTAATTACTGATTTAGGCGGATTCGACACACCTGTTGAAGTAAGCCACGAAGAAGTTCAAGAGGCTGCCAATAAGGCGCAACCTTTGATGACTGAAATAATGCGTGAAATGATAAAGCGTGCTTAATATTTCTATAGGCAGGTTCTAAGAATTTTCTTTGTATTTTTTGTCTTTTAAAGTGGATTGTATTTTCTCGAAATGTAGAACAATTAAGTTCAAAAGAGATAGAATTAATATAAAAGCTACAAACAACAAAAGAATTTTGTGATATTTCTTCACGATAAGAATTTTAGAACATGCCTATATTTAATCCTATAAAATCAATATGGAAATAAAAGAATTGGGCGAGTTTAAGTTAATAGAGCGTCTAACTAAGGATATAAAACTAAACAATCCATCAACAATTAAGGGAGTTGGCGATGATGCTGCAGTACTTCGTTATGCTGATAGGGAAACACTTGTGTCATCTCATTTATTTATGGAAGGGATACAATTCGACCTTACCTATATTGATATGGAACACTTGGCATATAAATGTGCAATGGTTGCAATGAGCAATATATTTGCAATGAATGGCCAACCTTGCCAATTAGTAGTATCTATAGCTTTAGGTAAGCGCATAAATGTAACCAATCTTGACCAGTTCTACGTTGGCTTGAAAGCAGCTTGTGCTAAATGGAATGTAGATATAGTAGGAGGAGACACAACGTCTTCCTATACAGGACTTGCGATAAATATAACTTGTATAGGTGAAGCTTTTAAAGAAGATATTGTATATAGAAAAGGTGCAAAGCCTACTGATATTATATGTGTATCAGGTGATCTAGGAGCAGCTTATATGGGTTTGCAAGTTTTGGAGCGTGAGAAGGTTGTTTATTATCAACAAGTAGAAGAATTCAATAAGAAAGTAAAAGCAGCACAAGAAGAGAATAATAAGGTAAAACTTGAAGCGTTGAAACTTGAACGTGATGCGATCGAAAATTTCCAGCCAGATTTTGCAGGTAAAGAATATCTCATAGACAGACAATTAAAACCCGAAGCACCTGGTGAGATATTACAACAACTTCGTGATGCAGGTATACGACCTACTGCCATGATTGATATTGCAGATGGACTTTCAAGTGACTTAAAACATCTTTGTAAAGAAGGTAATGTGGGTTGCAGAATATACGAAGATAAGATTCCTATCGATTATCAAACAGCTGCAACTTGCGAGGAATTTAATATGAACCTAACAACTGCAGCATTGAATGGTGGAGAAGATTACGAACTTCTTTTTACGATACCAATTAGCGATCATGCAAAGATAGAGCCAATCAAAAATATTCGTCAGATAGGTTATATTACAGAAGCTAAGTTAGGTGAATATCTGATAGCAAGAGATGGTAATGAGTTTCAATTGACCGCTCAAGGATGGTTGGAATAGCTATTACTAAATTCAAGCAAAAAATAGTTTTAGACTAATAGAGCTTAGGGTATATTGATTTCCAATAAGTTAAGTATAATACATTTAAACTTTTCTATCGTGAATGAATGTTAAGTATTAAAATATTTCACAGAATACTTGTGGGAATCAAAAAAAACTACTATCTTTGCACTCGCAATTCAGAAATGATGTTAATTCTTTCAGAATGCTACTTATGGTGCCATAGCTCAGTTGGTAGAGCAAAGGACTGAAAATCCTTGTGTCCCCGGTTCGATTCCTGGTGGTACCACATAAGTTCTCTAAATAATGAGAGGCAAGGAAACATATTAAAAGTGTCATAACAATTAAGTTATGACACTTTTTTTATTTCATTGTAGCGTAAAATTCCATTTTTTTCAAGTGAAAAATTTATATATCAGTTGGAGATATCCATACTTTTTCATATTGTTCCTAAAAAAGGACTATAACACTGATGTGTATAATCCTTTTTTAGCTTGTTTTATCAATAATCCTAACAAGGCCATGATTTTGTTATAATCTTGTTATTTGTTTTACTCCCTTTATATTTTTCAGTTTCTTAATAAGCAAGTTAAGTTTTGATGTATCTTCTATCAATACGACAAGATTTCCAGAAAATAAGCCATCGTGCGAGTCAATATTGATGGAACGCATTACAATCTTTTCTTCCTTGGAAAGAACATTAGTAATGTTGCTTACAATTCCGATATCGTCTTGTCCTATAATACGTAAAGTAATGCTGTAACTTGCTCCACCTTTTCCACTCCATTTTGCTTTTACGACACGATAGCCGAAACGTTTGCGCAATTCAGGTGCATTAGGGCAATCCTCTCGGTGTATTTTTATTCCGCCATTTACAGTAACAAAGCCAAAAATAGAATCACCATAAATAGGATTACAACATTTTGACAACGAGAAGTCAATACCTTTTAAGTTTTGGTCTATTACGAGAACATCCTCATTGTTTTTCAGTAGTTCTTCAGTTTCATTTGCAAATTCAAAGTTCTCTGCACTTTCGATTTCTTTAGGTATGTTCAGATTGTGTGTCTGATTGTAAAGCTGCTGATATGTCTCAATCACATTGTTTACATCAAGTTTTTCGTCAGCTATTTGCTTGTAAAACTCCGAAACCTCCTTGAATCCAAGATGTTTTATAAGATGGAAAAGCGTTTGTTCTTCTATCTCAATCTTTTTATTCTTGAATCTTCTTTCGAGCATTTCTTTAGCGTATGCTCCTTCTTTCACCTGAGTTTCTTTTAGTGCAAGACGTATTTTAGATTTTGCGCGAGCAGATTTAACAACGTTCAACCATTCTTGCTTTGGTTTTTGAGTAGCTGAGGTTGTTACCTCTACTGTATCTCCACTATGCAATTCAGTTCTTATAGAGGCATTCTTATTGTTTATTTTTCCACCAACACATTGGTTTCCAATCTTTGAGTGAATATGATAAGCAAAATCTAACAAGGTTGAACCTTTAGGGAACTTTAGTAAATCGCCTTTTGGAGTGAACACGTAGATTTCTTTATCGTACAGGTCGCGCTTAAATTGCGTCATTACTTCTAAATTGTCTCCTGCTTCTAAGGCTGTTCTGATAGACGCTAGCCACGTGTCCATACCTTCTTCTTCCTGTATTCCCTTATATCTCCAGTGAGCTGCTAACCCATGTTCAGCAACTTCGTCCATACGTTCTGTGCGAATTTGTACTTCAACCCATTTAGTATTAGGTCCTAAAACTGTAATGTGCAAGCATTCGTATCCGTTAGATTTAGGTACGGAAATCCAATCTCGCAAACGTTTAGGATTAGGTTGATACATATCTGTTACGATAGAATATGCCTGCCAACATTGCATTTTTTCTTTTTGAGACGGAGAATCCAAAATAATTCTAATAGCAAATAAGTCATATATACCCTCAAATGTGCATTTTTGCTTTTTCATTTTTTGCCAAATGGAGTGTATCGACTTTGTTCTTCCTTTTATATGAAAGCGTAATCCTGCGTTCTGAAGTTCTTTACTTACAGGTTCAATAAATTCTTTGATATAAGAATCACGTGCTTTCTTTGTTTCGTTAAGCTTTTCTTTGATATGATAATAAGCATCGCGTTCCAAATACTTCAGCGACAAGTCTTCAAGTTCACTCTTCAACTGATAAAGTCCCAACTTGTGTGCTAAAGGCGCATAAAGATAGTTGGCTTCTTCTGCAACTTGTCGTTGAGCTTCTTTATTGGAGGTATCGCGTATTTGTCGCATAAGATTTACTCGGTCAGCAATCATAATCAATATGACACGCATATCTTCTGCGAACGAAAGCAAAAGGTTACGGAAGTTTTCGCTTTCGATAATAGGATTTTTTTTGTACAGATTTTGAATGCGGGCCAAACCTTGAATAATCTGTGCCACATTCTTTCCAAAATCTTTTTCTATCTGCTTTATTTCTAACGCGCCATTCTCATAGCCAGCATATAAGACAGTGGCAAATACCGAATCGTGTTTCAAACCAATGCTACGAACAGCTATTAACGATGTTTGCATAGCACAAATTAGTTCGCTCAGACCGAATACATTGCGTTCCATAGCTCCTTTTTCTTCCATTAGTTTAATGTAAGAAGCTAGTTTTTCTTTGTCTTTTTCAGTTATATCGTTTGCTAACTCTTTATTTAATTCCTCAGCAAGCGCATGAAAACTTTTTAGTTCTTCGTCTGTAAAAATCATATTCGTTGCCTTTATTAATACAACACAAAGATACAAAAAATCGGCTAATTGTTCTCTAAATTAAGAAAAAGTAAGTAATTTTGCGAGAGAGACAACATTTACAGCACCATTAATCAGTTGCTGCATTTAGTACATAAAAACTTATACTATTATGATAACAAAGCAAGATGAATTATTATTAAGCTCAAAAGGAATTACGCTTTCCGACTTTGAGAACCAACTTGCCAACTTTAAAAATGGTTTTCCTTTTCTTAAAATAGAAAGTGCAGCCACAGTAGGTAATGGAGTTGTGCGTCTAAGGGAAAACGAAGTTAAAGAATTTATAGCAGCTTGGGATTGTTATAAAGCCGACAATCATAAGGTAGTTAAGTTTGTTCCAGCTTCAGGAGCAGCCAGTAGAATGTTTAAAGATCTTTTCGCCTTTTTCGAAACAACCTACGATATGCCTACTACAGACTTTGAAAAGTTCTTTTTCGATAATCTGAAACACTTTGCTTTCTATAATGAACTGAACGAAAGCTGCAAAGCTACAAACGGAAAAGATATTAAGCAGCTTTTACAAGTAGGAGACTATAAAACAATTGTTGGTACACTTTTGAGCGCAGATGGTCTTAATTATGGACAATTACCAAAAGGACTTTTGCTTTTCCATAAATATGGAGATGGAGAACGTACACCTATGGAAGAACATCTTGTAGAGGCAGCTCAATACGCATCATGTGGTGGAGAAGCGCATGTCCATTTTACTGTTTCGCACGAACATCTTGAACTCTTCAAAGCAAAAGCTAACGAAAAGAAGGCTATGTATGAAGAAAAATTAAATACTCACTTTTCAATTAGCTTCTCAGAACAAAAGCCTAGTACAGATACAGTAGGAGCAAATTCTGATAATTCACCTTTCCGTAACGAAGATGGAACTCTCTTGTTCCGTCCTGGTGGACATGGTGCGCTCATTCAGAACCTTAACGATATTGATGCAGATGTTATATTCATTAAAAATATAGATAATGTAACACCTGATAGCTTAAAAGGTGAGACTGTAATTTGGAAGAAAGTAATAGCTGGAATTTTGGTAACATTGCAGAAAAAAGCCTTTGAGTATCTCCAAAAACTGAAAGCTGCCGACTATACACCTGCTGACTTACAGACTATGAAGAAATTCTTGGAAAATGATTTGTATTGTCGAAGGAAGGATGTTGACCAATTAAATGATAAAGAATTGGCAACCTATCTGCTTGATAAGTTTAATCGTCCTATCCGTGTTTGTGGAATGGTAAAGAATAGCGGTGAGCCTGGCGGAGGTCCTTTCTTTGCTTATAATTCCGACAATACCATAAGCCTGCAGATACTTGAAAGTTCACAGATTGATAAAAATAATATCGAATCGGTGAGAATGTTTAAAGAAGGGACTCATTTTAACCCTGTAGACTTGGTTTGTGCAACCAAAGACTATGCAGGTAAACCATTCGATTTGCCAAAATATGTAGACCCTGCTACAGGTTTTATTAGTATCAAATCGAAGAATGGAAAAGAATTAAAAGCATTGGAATTGCCAGGTCTTTGGAACGGAGCAATGAGTAACTGGAACACCGTGTTCGTAGAAGTGCCCGCAATCACTTTCAATCCTGTTAAGACCGTAAACGACTTGTTGCGTGAACAGCACCAGTAAATTGCATAAAGCAGTGCAATAGTTGCATATAAACAGTCTCACAATCCGTTAAGATTGTGGGCCTGTTGCTTTTGGGGCTATTTCTTTCGTAGGTTTTAAGAATATGTTTTATAGGCGTGGTTGTTTTAAAAAGTATTCAGCACTTTATTATTTCTTTGATTACTTTAGTAGATTGCGATGATTTTCGTTTTCAAGAACAACCATTTGCTGTATGGCAATCTTATTCAATTTAAGCAGACGCTCGCTTTGTGGTATGCCCTGTTCGATGAATACCGCATTTAGATTTTCCATATTGGAAAGACATATCAGTTCGTTTATGGTTGCATAGTCGCGTATGTTTCCTTTCTTGCCTGCATTTTCTTCACGCCATTGTTTGGCTGTCATACCGAACATAGCAACATTCAGCACGTCAGCCTCATTGGCATATATAGCATTTGCCTGTTGTGGTGTTACTTCTTCAGGAATAATATTTCGTTTAATGGCATCGGTATGAATGCGATAATTTATCTTTGACAATTCGCGTTTAGCCGACCAACCAAGCATTTTTTGCTCTTCTTCCTTTAGTCGCTGATATTCTTTAACAAGCAGTAGCTGAAATTTAGGTGAAAGCCACATTCCAAAATGATATGCTATATCGCGATGCGCATACGTTCCGCCATATCGCCCAGCCTTGGAATAAATGCCGATAGCGTGGGTATGTTCTATCCAAGTCTTTACCGAAAGCACAAAATTGTTGCTTCCTGCAGCATTTCTAATTGTACCGAATTCGGTACAATTAAAGTTTGGGTTATACAGCATTTCCCATTCGCCTAAGTATTCAATGGTGCCTTTGAGGCTTAGCCAACGGAAGATAATATGTTCTTGCATTTGGCTTCGAGCCATATCCGTCAGGCTGATATAGTCTTCATCGTTGTGTCTGACAATATTTACAGCAGTATTCTGTACATTGATTTTCACCATTTTTCTATTATTTATTTTTCAATATAATCTTATTTCGGTTAACCGAATACAAAGGTATGGAATTATTTTTGTTTGTGGCAAATGGTAATAAAGTTTTGCATAGAAACGGCTTCTATATTTGCTAAAGACATCGATTAACCGATTTTTAGCAAACCCTGTCATAGGTTTTATCAGTAGCATAGATAGGACGGTTTTAAAAGAAAACCACTTTCGTTTTGTAAAGAATATTCCGAAGAAAAACGGCAATTTCGATTTGGCGTTGCGAAAGCGTAGGTTTTGCGATGCAAAACAGCCGCTTTTACCGTGCAAAACTTACGCTTTTGGATTGCAAAACAATAGGTATTGCAAAGTATTGATAACGAGGTAGTTATATGATAATTGTGCTTGTGAAAAATGTTTACACAATTGTTGCGTTTTTTTCGTTGGATTCCTGCCGTCCTGCAAGGAATGTTATAACGTCCATTATAGCGATGGTTGCATTGCCATTTTCTTCATATGAGTTAGAATATGTTTTTGTAAGTACTATCTTTTATTTCTATATTTTTTTTGTAATATTGGTATTTTTTAGTACTTTTGCATTAAAGATTTAATTTTAAATACAATTAACTCTAATCTTTTATGGGTAAAAACAAAAATGTAGAATTGTTTAATAAAGTTTTAAAAATGGCATTGCAAGTTCCTAATGTAAAGATAGACAGAAAGGAATTTTTGCGAGATGCTTTTTCTAATTATTGTACAGAAGAACAGCTTGTGCAGATAATAGAGAAGAATCCACGTGCCATACTTGAGCTTAGGTTGCTTGATGTAGTTGCAAACAATGTGATTAAAGTTGCCCGAAAAGAGGTAACTCTTATATCTTCCGTATCAGGTTTACCTAGTAATCCTTTGTCAGCAGCTGGTTTCGCAATTTTTGATATGGGACAATACGTAGGCTTTTGTCTTAATATTAGTCAAAAGTTAGCTTATATCTATGGTTATCCAGATCTTATAAATGATGGTAAGTTGACTCAAAATAGTGTGGATATTCTAACACCAATGTTGGGTGTTATGTTTGGAGTAGCTCAGGCAAGAAAGTTGATGTCTCATATTTCAAAAGCTTTGGCTATTCAAGTAGCAAAAAGACTCCCTACTATTGCATTTGGACATGCAGCATGGTATATCTTTGTCAAACAGGTTGCTAAATGGATAGGTATAAGAATGTCTAAACAGTTATTCGCGAAAACAGCTTCAAAAATAATTCCTATTGCAGGTTCTATTTTATCTGGTACCATCACTTATGTAACTTTCGGTCCATCAGCCAATAAACTGGCTAAGCAGTTGCGTTCCGATAGCGAGTTTTTCAAGGATGTAGAACATACAGCTGAAGAGATAGTTGAAGATGTTGAATTTCAAGAGTTAAACAGTTGATATATCAAATAGTATAGTTATTGTCTAAATAGTTATAACAAAACAGGGTAATGTGTATTTGGTAGACTGGCCTATATGACAAAAATGTGCTTAAAATCCTTGTAACTATCTAATAATCATTA
>NZ_JABZSJ010000036.1:0-25697 GCF_015262605.1 Prevotella aurantiaca
AAATAAATACACACCAAATGTTTTTAAAAGAAAAATGAAAAAAAGTATATTTTAATAGAAGTAATTGATTTAAATCAATTCAAATAAAGAATGACACCTTATTATATATATAGCTCAAGAAATAAAAAAGCTGCCCACCTTAATGTGGACAGCTTACACTTATGATGTTTACTTGATTTAATTATTTAGATCTCCATAAGCCATGGAGGTTGCAATATTCACGAGCATAAACTTCTTTTGCATCTGTTTTGAACTCTGCAACAGGCTTATCTGTTGGTTCTAGATACTTACGAAGCACTTCATTGTTCTCTGTAATAAGCTCAATCCACAAAATAGAGTGTGCTTCTGTCATAGGATGTTCTACTTCTCCTACTGTAACACGATAGCCACCATCAATCTTTTCAACGACTGGAACATGCTTTTCCGTTGCTGCATCAGTGGTATTCTCTACTATTTTCTCAAATCCGCAAAGGTCTTTATCTGATGGAATAATAACTTCTACAATATTGTTGCACTCTGAATACTTATAAATTTCGTTTCTTTTTGTCATAATATATACTTGTTAATGTTTTTGTTCCGCAAAGATAAGGAAATCTTTTTAAATGCGCAAATTTATCTTGTAATAAATACAATAAAGCTTCATTTTATAGTTTTCACAATGCTTTTTTGCTATTTTTTCAACATTATCTTATCCTCTTTAGTGCACAATTGTTTTATTTTGCTATCACCAATATTTTTGTATTCTTTTACATTATAGCTCAGAAGATTTGCTAAAAATATAGGATCTTGATGTTCGTTTTAGTTTTTTTAACTTTAATAAAACATCAACACTGTTTTCAAAAAATCATTTTTTTCATACCTTTGCAGCATTATTAATCAAATTATCACAAATATTTTTACCAATGAAAAGATTTAGTTATTTTATCGCAACATTGTTGATTAGCATCTTTGCTTTCTCTTGTTCATCAGAAGATCCGATGGGAGAATGGGACTTAATGAAGTGGAACTACGAGGGTTCAGCATTAAAAACAAAACCCAAAAAGGTGTTTAATGTTCCAAAAGAAGGACACACTTACCAGTTTAAATGTACGAACTACAACAGGTTTTGGTTAAGTTCTATCGAAGAAAAAGTAAACAACGAGGTTAAAAGACATGATCAAAATGACGATATCCATAATATAAATGGTGATTGGAGTAATGCAAAAGCAGACGAAAAAGTTCTTACTATAACCATTGCACCTAACATGTCCGATGCAAAAAGGTATACTGAAGTTGAAGTAACAGCAGGCGATGTCTTCGATTCTTTCTACTTCGAACAAGAATAATCAGCGTTCATAACTTTCTAAAAAAAAATACAATTTACTTCTTAAAGCACAAGTGGGATTGCTTATTCAAAGGCAATCCCACTTTTATTATATTATCATATTGCAACTAAAACCGCACCATATCAATCATTGCTCTATGCCCATAAAAAGTTCAATAAACGAGTGAACCGTTATTGTAGTGTGCAGATTGTAGGCTGCACGATAAGGTTCTGTCAACAAACTGCTAACTATCTTGCGTGCTTCAAGCCATTCTCTCATCACCTTTTTAATGGTAGATACAGAACAAGAAGTATTAATTCGTTGTGCTTCTTTACTTGCTTCAGCCATTGTATAGCCCCTTTCCTTTTTCAAAAGTTGCACTTTTATAACAGGACGAAGCGACTGCATCTGGTAATAAAGCGTCTTTAGCGACAATTCTTTGTCTTCTTTATCTGCTTTTACCGATACACCAGTTAAAGTATTTAAGTCTTCTTGCAGACAAGCAAAACGCATATAACTCAAATCGCTATGCATGCAAGCACCGAAAAAGTGTAAAAGCGTACCGCCATTCAACACAAGTTGAATATTAATTACAATATTACTGAAATCGCGCATCAATGCTTCCAACTTCCTCCAAGACCTCATTTCATTATCCATCGCTATGCGAAATGCCACTGCATTCTTAGCAGGAACAACACTTGTTTGTGGCTTCAATGCCCGAAGACACTTCTTTATTACATCTGTATTCTTATCATATTCTTCCTTTCTCTCACCAGCCCAGTTCACCAATCCTGCTGTAGATATTTCGCTACAAGACGCGGTATCGGCATAGAAACAACCATAGTTGCCTTCTTGGATTATTACTGGCAGATTAGGGTTGATAACCTTAGCATCATCTTTTGCTTTACTCTTTGCGTTCGTCCATGTTGTTTTCTTTCTTTGCACTTTCTTCTTATGCACTTTAGGCGATGCATACAAACAACCTAAAGACACTCCCAACGCAAGTAAAGATAATAAAATTCTTCTCATCATCTATTCTCAATAATATTTTATTTTCGCTATTTCGATTTTGACTTTCATATCAAATAGACTTTATCTTTCTCTCCTTTTATAAGGTCGTTCTAGAAAAATAAGGTATATAGTAGACTATCGTAAAACAGCATTCTCACACATACTAATATCTAAATTATTACTTTTCTTATTTTAAGAGTAACGTTCCTGCCCTCCTATTCTAAATGTCTAATTTAAGTCTAAAAGCTGATTTGTTGTTTAATAGGTCTTTTGAGGGCATTCGAAATGCTGACAAACAGCACACCCATTCTTCGTCTTGCCAAGGCCAAAACATAGCTCCGCCACCCCTAACAGCCTTTGAACCGGTTACAATATCGGAATCTTGTGCAAGCGTATTGGTAAAATCGTTAGAGCACCACTCTCCAAAGAAAAGACCATACAAGTTAAAACAATTGCAGTTTAGCGCAGTTAAAGACGATAAATCCCACCTTAACCATTTCTCCAACTCAGCATTAGAGGGTATCGAATCACCAAAACAGAATAGCGATTGACTCCTTCCACGGCAGGCATACTCCCACTCTTCTTCGTTAGGAATATTTGTTGAAAGGTCGTTTGCAATACTTTCAGCCAATTCATACTCACAGAAAAAAGGACTATAATCTGCACCATCTTTCTCTACTGATTTGCCAAATAGCTTATTGTACCGAAGTATATGTACATTCAATATTGGGGTAATACTCAATAAGAATGGTTCAATTTTAACTTTCCGCACAGGTTGCATCTCCTCAATAGAAATATTCGGATAGTCTGACAAACGCTGTATTTGCGTATATTCTGCTTCTGAAAATCCCATATTATATTCTCCTTCGGGAATATAAACAAACAAGATTCCTGTATCAGCGTCCTCAAATAATGGTAAACAAGCCTTTGTCTCAGTGCTATTTGGCAAATAAGATAGTCTGCTGCCATACTTATTTTCTATACGCTTTACTATTTCTATAGGTTCTACAACCATATCTTATAAGCCTAAACTACTATTAGATACTCTGTCAGGAATAGGATTATAAACCTCTAATCCAACCATTTTATTGATACTAATACTTGAACGTAACAGACGTAGAATTATTATTTAGCTTTCCCATTCTTAATGTGCAACAGTTTGCAAAAGCTTCTGCGACAAGAGTGCAATGGAATTGCAACAATACTGAAATGGCGTTGCAACAAGACTGCTGACCGCTTTGCAGATTTACTGCCGTAGCCCTGCAGCACATAAATAGAAGGAATAGGCTATACAACGAATATAACTTTCATATCGTAAGAATCTTATTTCTTTCCATTAGGTGTGCATCCAAAGAACTCTCGATAGCACTTTGTGAAGTAAGAAGGCGACGAAAATCCCACCTCATAAGCTACTTCTGAAACCGACTTATCGGTCGTTTCCAACAAGCGTTCGGCACGTTTTAAGCGTGCTTTGCGAATTATATCGTTAGGCGACACGCCTGTTATTGACTTAATTTTCCGATACAACTGCGCCCTACTAATACCGAGTTCGCTACTTATCGCTTCTACATTTAAGTCGGAATTACTAAGGTTGGTTTGTATGATAGTGCGGAATTTCTCCACAAATTTGCTTTCTGCATTCTGCGCCACATCCTCTATCGGTTCTTGTTGTACATCGTTTCCAAACGCAATCTTCATCAATTTACGATTGGCTATCAAGTTTTTGATACGTGCTTTCAGTACATTTCCATTGAAAGGTTTGGTAAGATAAGCGTCTGCACCATAGGTATAGCCTTCCTCACGGTGCTCGTCTAATGTCTTAGCAGTAAGCAAAACAACAGGAATATGGCAGGTAAGACTATCTTCTTTCAATCGTTTGCAACACTCTAAGCCGTCCATTCCCGGCATCATAACATCACATACAATTACGTCGGGCACTTCTTGAATAGCTCTTTTCAGCCCTTCTTTACCATCAGATGCCTCAATTACATCGTATTCGCTACCCAATAACACTGTCGTATAGGCTCGAATGTCTGCATTATCATCTATAATAAGCACTGAAGGCTTATCTTCCTTCTGGTAAGAAGTTATTTTTGAGACTTTATTTTCGGCAGAAACATCTGTAACAACCGAGCTTTCGTCTCGGAATTCAGCCACTTTGTAAGCCTCATCAACCGATTGTAGATTATCGCCAGCCACACGTTTTGGCAGCGTTATAATAAAATTGCACCCCTTTCCTACTTCACTTTCTACCTTTGCACTGCCCCCTTGCAGTTCGGCAAAGGCCTTTACAATGGCCAAACCTATGCCGGTGCCACCTTTATTGCCATTTCTAACCTGGTAAAAGCGGTCGAATATGTGTTTAATATCTTCTTTTGCAATGCCCTTACCAGTATCTTTGATGCTTATTTCTACTGCTGTTTCATCAACACATTTTGCCGTTATTGTAATGCTACCTCCATCGTTCGTGTACTTCAAAGCATTGCTTAATAAGTTATAACAGATGCGTTCTACCTTATATATATCAGCACATAGAAAGATAGAAGTGGGCATATTTAAGTCTATTTTAATTCTCCTCTTTTTCGCAACAGGCTCAAATATGTTGCTCCACTGCCTTAGATAGTCGGTCAAATCGAACTCGCTTAGCGTCAATTCCATCTTTTTATTCTGTATCTTTCGGAAGTCTAATATCTCGTTTACAAGCCTCATGAGGATTGAAACATTCTTTTCTACAATCTGCAACATACTGCGTTGCTGCTTTGTTAAGTTCTCGTCGTTTACAATATGCTCTATTGGGTCGGCTATTAGCGTTAGTGGTGTACGCAATTCGTGGCTGATATTGGTAAAGAATTGCAGCTTAGCGTTGGTAGTTTCCTCCTCTATTTCACGACGAATAATAATGGTTCGGTAAATGTAAACGATGAGTCCGATGAGCAACACAATTATAATGCTGCACAAAAGCATGTATATTTTTTGGTGATTGTATTGTGCAAGATAAGTATCAACCTTACTATTCAGATTAGAAAGTCTGTTTCTTTGCTTCATCATCTCCTCTTCTTGCAACAGCAAAACCTTAGCATTGTCCTTTGTAACTAATGCCCCTTTAAGATAATTATCCCGTTGAAAAGGTTGTTTTTTTAAAATATCTACTGCTAATTGCATCACCATGTCGCCACGTGTAGGATAGATATACGACGCTAACAGCTTTCCATTGTGTACAGCTTCTATGCCTCCGCCCTTGCTGGGCAGTGCATCGGTTCCGACAAACAGCACATTTCGTACACCATTCTCGTTCAAAGCACGCTGCGCTCCCCTTGCCATACGATCGTTCTGTGCCCATACAAGGTTGCAATCCTTAGCGTCTGAAATTGCTTTTTTCATACTTTCATACCCCGATTGTTCTGTCCAGTCGCCTGAAAGAGTGCGTTTCAGCTCAATATTAGGGTACTCACTTAATGCCTTAACAAAACCATTGTGGCGATCAATAGCAGGAGAAGAATTGTTTAAGCCCTTTATTTCTATTACATTAGCTTTACCCTTCAGAGTCTTTCCAACATATTCTCCGATGGCTTTTCCCAATTCTTCATTGTCAGCACCTATGAAAGCAGTGTATTTTTGAGAGTCTGTTTTTCGGTCAAATAGTATTATAGGTATTCCTTTATCGTAAGCTTTATCTATAACAGGCGTTATAGAGTGCACCTGATTGGGCGATATAATGAGCAAATCCACGCCGCGTTGTATAAAGTTTTCGATTTGCTCAGTTTGTAGTTTGTCGTTATCTTTTGCCGAAGCGAATAGCAATTCCACGTCTTTATGGTCGTAAGTTCCCATCAAAAGTTCGTCTTTCAGTTTGCTGCGCCATATATCTTCGGAACATTGAGATATGCCAATTACATATTTTTTCGTGGTTTTGGTGCAGCCAGAAAGTAAGATCAATGCCACAAAACAGAAGAGCATGTATGTTTGTTTATACTTCTTCATCTTGGTATTTTAGTTTCGTCTTTAGTTATATTACTTATTTTACGAGCCTACTTACCTGCAAAGATAGTGTTTTTCATATACAAACGAAAAATAAAAGCAAAGAAATTATAGGCATTTTACGCTGTTTTTCGTCGCCTTTAAAATTCTTTATATTCCTTAAGTTCATTTGATATTCGATGCCTCAACACATGTAATTATCTTTCAACTTAGCGAATATTTGTTGCAGTAAGACAATTTTAATAGTCTGTGCAACATATTTTATAGTACCTTTTCTTATTATACACTTACTTTGCAACAAGTTTTTAAGGAATCAAAAGCGATTTAAATTCAATATAAAATGACTACCAACATTACAACTAAACTAAGAACTGTAACTACAGTAATTGCCCTAACATGCTTCCTTACAGGAGCAGTTGCGCAAGTAAAAAACGAGGAAAAAAGCGAAGGAAAACAGAAAGATGAAGACAACCGAAACGTTATGCTCAATGCTGCAAGCGCAAATGGGCCACGAGAAATACAGATTGGTCTTCCAATGTCGGACGTTAATGTGCTTGAAAACGGCTTACCCATAACCTATGCAACCAATCCTCGTAGTGTAAACTCTATTTGGAGATCGGACGCAAGCTTTGAACATGTAGGACTTTTAAAGATTTCTGAAACTGCAATTACAACTGGTAATATTGGCTATGCAGTGAATTCTTATACCAAACTTGGTAAAGAAGGCTTCCAAGGAACGCTTAACTATAAGACCAATCACTTTGGTTTGCAAGAGTTTTCATTAAACGTTAATGGTGGATTTGGCAACAACTGGTTCTATAGTACAAGCATATATCAAGACTTCGATCCAGGTACTTTCAAAATCAAATCAAGCCAATTGCAAGACCGCACACAGATTTACAAGGCTTTAATTACTAAGCGTTACCACAATAACCGAGGTGAATTTATGGCCATGTACCACTATTCAAACTCTCACCCTGTGTACAACTACGCTACGCAATCGGCACCTTTTATATATGTCGGCGATGGAAGCGTAAAAGAATATGGAAAATTTAAACTTGGCACAACTTCGTATTTACCAACCGACGGTAATATTGTTTATCGCGATATGAATACGGGAGAACTGAAACAAACTACTATGTATGACGCCACACTAAACCGTTCGAGCGAATTTTCTTTAATAAATAAATACAATTGGGATAATGGATATAGCTGGAAAATAGCAGCACGATACGACCACGCACGTGGAGCTTTGGTTTATCAAAGTCCTATGTCGCTTATAAATATAAAAGACAATCCAACAGCATACAATTATGTAATGCCAACTATAACTGGAGGAACAACACCTTATACAGGCGATTACGTCCAAACGCGAATGTCAAGTTTAAATTCAGGATTCATTAACGAATTTCTTTTAACATCAGAATTACAGAAAAAGTTTACTACTTCAACCTTACGTTTAGGTATAAACGAGTGGTATTACCACATCGATTACCGTTCAAACACATCTATGTACGACCAAAGTGTGTCGTCAGATGGGAGCTTTCCAGTCAGACTTTACGACACAAATAAGCACTCAACCTACTTCTACGATTTTAATAAGAATGCTTCAGAATTCTATCGTGGACACGAAAACAAATTAGCTTTATACATGATTCACGATTGGGACGTAACGCCAAAACTTAATCTTTACTATGGTTTCAGATTAGAAAGTCAGAAACTTAAAGGTGTTAATGCAGCTGTTAAAAATGCCACTGGTGGCTATGTTGGCAGATTTGCAGATTACTATATGGGTGCAATTGCTCCCGATGGAACAAAAATTACACCAAATCCAATAGATTACAATTGGTTTAATTATGATGTTTCGGCTGCTGCAACCTATAAAATTAATAATAACTTTGGACTTACTGGTGACTTTACTTATATTGTTCAGCATCTTCGTTTTGAATCGTTCGCTCCAGCAACATTACCAAATACAGGAAAAGTAGCGGTGCCTTTAGGAAGAGCAGGTGTATATTACAACAATTCATGGCTAACATTAACTTCGCTGTTCTCTTATATTTCAAAGACAAACAACAATTCTATACTAAATTTGCAACATGGTGGCGAAATTATGGCAACACCATTAACATACGATATAAAAACTTGGGGTTGGACAACCGACCTTATTGCACACCCATTGAAAGGATTGGACATACACTTTCTTTTCACCTATCAAGAACCAACATACAAGAAGTATGAGACTTCTATAACGTTCTCTGATGGATATGTTGGTAAGATAAATGCAACAGGAAACATTGTTGCCGAGATTCCAAAAATACTTATTGAGTTCGACCCAAGCTATATGCTAACAAAGGATTTGAAGCTTTGGGCAAGCTTCAGATACTTTAGTAAGACTTACGCAAACATCAATGACGCCTACTATTTTAATGGTCATTGGGAAACCTTTGGCGGTGTAAACTGGCAAGTAAACGATAAATTAGCATTGGGTTGTACCGTTGTTAACTTCCTCAACCAAACTGGAGCGAAGGGCAGTATAGCTGGTGCTGAGTTAATAACGAAAGACGATGCAAAGAACATCTCTAATGTATTGATGACTGGTAGCTACCTCCGTCCATTTACAGTAGAACTCTCTGCCTCGCTCAAATTCTAATTTTCTAACAACTTAAACATTAAATAATGAAACGTATTGATAAACTTTTGATGAGTACTGCTATCGCTTTAGCAGCTTCATCAGCAAATGCCCAAACAATACAAATGTCTCAAAAGGGCGACACCACTATATTAAGTATCACCAATCCAACAAAGTATTTGCTGCTTCCAATAGAAGAAACGAAAGACGAAGCACGTGTTATGCTAGATACATCGAGCCCTTCTGACACGTGGATGGACATTCGTTTGGCACAAGACAAGATAGATTACTACGTCCCATTCGAGTTGGGCAATGGCACAAGAGCAACGGTTAAGATTCTTAATCTCAAGCACGATGCCATCTGTTACAAGCCTGGTATGCTGAAGCTATCGAACGAATGGAACACGGCAAACACCGATTTCTATCGCCCTTCTTACCATCATACGCCTTTATATGGCTGGATGAACGACCCTAATGGTATGTTCTATATGGACGGTGTCTACCATCTTTGCTACCAATACAACCCCTATGGCTCTAAATGGGGCAATATGCACTGGGGCCATGCTACCAGTACGGACCTCATTCATTGGAAACAAGAGAAGCCATCGATAGCCCGTGACACCTTAGGACACATCTTCTCTGGAAGTGCCGTAATAGATAAAGACAACACAGCGGGTTATGGTAAGAATGCCATTATAGCCCTTTACACTTCTGCAAGCGATAAATACGGACAGATAGAAAGTATGGCTTACAGCACGGACAAGGGCTATACGTACACCAAATACGACAAAAATCCTGTATTAACGCCATTCGATGGGCTGAAAGACTTCCGCGATCCGAAGGTCTTTTGGTACGAACCTGCAAAGAAATGGTATATGATTATCTCTGCCGACAAGGAGATGCGCTTCTACAAATCAAGTAATTTGAAGAAGTGGGAGTACGTCAGTGCCTTTGGAAAAGGTTACGGAATGCAACCTAATCAGTTTGAATGTCCCGACTTTATTCAGCTTCCTGTTGATGGAGACAAGAGCAAAATGAAGTACGTTATGTTGGTAAACATCAACCCAGGTTGCCTCTTTGGTGGTTCGGCTACCGAATATTTCGTGGGCGATTTCGATGGAAAGAACTTCAAATGCGATACTCCTCCGAACGAATATAACTTCTTAGACTACGGCAAAGACAACTATGCTACCGTTTGTTTTTCTGGTGTTGAAGACCGCGTTCTCTCTATTGCTTGGATGAGTAACTGGCAGTATGCCAACATTACACCTATCAAACAATATCGTGGTGCTAACACTTTACCACGCGAACTGAAGCTCTACACCGGTACTGATGGCAAACTTTATGTATCTAACAACGTTGCTCCAGAGGTGAAAGCACTACGCAAAAGCACTATTTCTTTGCCTGCAATGAACATTAAAAACCTTGCCGACAAGAAAGACATCATTAAGAGTAAGGAGAATGCTTTCGAGCTTGAGATGGAAGTAACACCTGGCTCTGACGCTGTTGCAGGCATTGAGCTCTACAATGCAAAAGGCGAGAAGGTGAAGATATACTTTGATATGAAAGAGAAGAAACTGGTTATGGACCGCACTGAAAGCGGACTTGTTGAATTCGGAGAAAAGGCAGTTCCACACGACATAGAGAAGAATTACTCCGACTTACACCAAGGAGTGGGCAACACACCGTTCCGTGTTTTCAACTCTATCAACTATAAAAACGACTTTGCTCTTGGTACTTGGGCACCATTAAGTCTATGCAAAGGCAAGACCTACCACGTGGATATATTCGTTGATAAGTGTTCTGTTGAAATCTTTGTAGATGGCGGACGCATCGCAATGACTAACCTTGTGTTCCCAACAACGCCTTATACATCGGTTAAGTTCTTTAATACAGGAATATCATCAAACTTCCGTAACATTAAACTTAGCGAACTTTCACTCTAATAAACTCTATCAATTAACGTGAGTTTTACGAATAATTCAATGTATGATTCATTGTGCTTCAGACATCAAAACATCGGTATTCACGGCTACAAACGGTAGCCGTGTTTACCAATAGCACCTAACGAAGTTTATTGCAACCCCGTTACAGCAACTGTCGCAACCCCGTTACAGCAATTGTTGTAATTCTGTTGCGATGAAAGTTGTAACTCCATTACAACTTTTATAAGTATTTAGAAGCAAATTATCGTCACACTCTCGTTAATTTAAAAAGACTATTAAACAATGAATAATTCTAAGACTTTAAAGCTCATTCCCATCATGTTCTGCTTCTTCGCGATGGGTTTTGTAGACTTGGTAGGCACAGCTTCCAACTACGTTAAGGCAGATTTGAACCTCTCCGACACCACAGCGAACGTGTTTCCATCGCTCGTTTTCTTCTGGTTCCTAATATTTGCAGTTCCCACAGGAATGTTAATGAACAAGATTGGACGCAAGAAAACCGTGCTGTTAAGCCTCATCATAACTGTCTTTTCATTGCTTTTGCCAATATTCGGGCAATCTTATGAATTGATGTTGGTATCGTTCTCGCTGCTTGGAATTGGTAATGCCCTGATGCAAACATCGCTCAATCCGTTGGTAATGACAGTACTACAAGGCGGCAATATGGCTGCTACCTTCACCTTCGGACAGTTCATTAAAGCCATTGCTTCGTTCCTTGCACCTTACATTGCAACTTGGGGAGCATTGGCTACCATACCTTCTTTCGGACTTGGTTGGCGTGTTCTCTTCCCCATCTATTTAGTAATTGGAATCTTAGCATCGCTCTTCCTATTATCAACACCTATTAAAGAAGAAAAGATTGAAGGCAAAGCCAGCAGTTTCTTAGAGTGCATTCAGCTATTGGGTAAGCCCATCGTACTCTACAGCTTCTTTGGTATTATGTGCCACGTGGGCATAGATGTGGGTATGAATGCTACTGCACCGAAAATATTAATGGAGCGTTTGAACATGACACTCAACGATGCAGCGTTTGCAACTTCGCTCTACTTCCTCTTCCGTACCATCGGTTGCCTTACGGGTTCGTTCTTCCTTCGCACAATGAAAATGAAATATTTCTTCATTATCTCCGTTATTCTTATGGCACTGAGTATGTGTGGATTGTACTTAGGAACAAGCAAAACCATTCTCTATATAGCCATTGCGCTGGTCGGCTACGGCAACAGCAACATCTTCTCAATGGTACTGGCACGTGCCTTGGAAAGTATGCCTGAGAAGCAAAACGAAGTAAGTGGACTCATGATAATGGGCCTCTTCGGTGGCACTATCTTCCCTTTGTTAATGGGATTTGCAAGCGACAGCATAGGACAAGCTGGCGCAGTGCTGGTCATGGCAATGGGTGTTATATACCTATTCACGTATATTCCTAAAATAAAATAAATATCATAACTATGAAACAGTATATTGTTGGTCTGGGAGAAGCACTTTGGGACTGCCTTCCAGAAGGTAAAAAAATAGGTGGAGCACCTGCAAACTTCGCTTTCCATGTAGGACAATTCGGATACGAATCCATTGCTATCAGTGCAGTTGGTAATGACAAATTGGGTGAAGAAACATTAGAAGAACTCAAGAAAAAGAATATAAACCATTTAATTCCAATCGTGGATTACCCAACAGGCACAGTACAAGTAATGCTTGACGATGCGGGTATTCCAACTTACGAAATAAAGGAAGGTGTAGCATGGGACAATATTCCGTTCACTCAAGAAATGGAAGAGATTGCCAAAAACTGCCGTACTGTCTGCTTCGGTTCGCTTGCACAACGCAGCAGTATAAGCCGTAACACTATTCAAAAGTTCCTCGATGCAACGCCAAAAGACTGCTTAAAGATATTCGATATCAACCTTCGACAGAACTTCTACAACGAAAACATCATTCGAAGCTCGCTCAAACAATGCAATATACTGAAGATAAACGACGAGGAATTAGTCGCTATTGGACGCATCTTCGGCTATCCTGGCTTGGATATGGAAAACAAATGCTGGCTACTCATTGGCAAATACAACCTTGATATGCTCGTGCTTACCTGTGGTGTGAATGGTTCTTACGTCTTTGCACCTAATTCTATGTCGTTCCAAAAGACTCCTATTGTAGACGTTGCTGACACGGTTGGAGCGGGAGACTCGTTCACTGGTACATTCACGGCAGCTATTCTTGCAGGCAAATGTATTACTGAGGCCCACAGTTTAGCTGTTCAAGCAAGCGCATACGTGTGTACTCAGAATGGCGCAATGCCTATACTACCAAAGGAACTAATAGAAAAAGCGAAATAAAACCATTCTCCTTCTTTTATAGAAAAGGCGCAAATTGTTCTTAGCATAATGCAAAACGGCAATTTGTGCCTTGCTTTTTTTACCCATAAAATCGTCTTTTGTACACTTACGTTTGTGCGCTTAACGCATTTATCGTAACTTTGTTGCCACCTTATATTATAATAAACAGAAAGTAAATGCAGAACATTGCGATTATAGGAGGAGGTGCGGCAGGCTTTTTTGCTGCTATTTCGGCAAAGACAACACAGCCCAATGCTGCTGTTACCATATTTGAAAAGGCGGGTCGTGTATTGGCTAAAGTGGGTGTATCAGGAGGCGGACGATGCAACCTAACCAACTCTTTTGTAGACATAACCGACCTGAAGCAGGCGTATCCACGTGGCGACAAACTGCTTAAAAGGCTCTTTAAAAGGTTCGATTACAACGATGCTTACCAATGGTTCGAGGCGCATGGCGTTCGATTGGTTACGCAAAACGACAATTGTGTGTTCCCTCAAGCGCAAGATTCGCAGGTCATTATCGATTGCTTAACACGCACGGCGCAACGCCTTGGCGTTTCTGTTTGCCTGCATCATGCACTCACAAGCATTGCCAAACAAGCTCAGGGAAAAATTGAAGTACACTTCAAAGATAAACCGTTGCGAACATTCGACAAGGTGATTGTTACGACTGGAGGTTCGCCACGTGCCACAGGCTTACAGTATTTAGCTGACTTAGGGCACAAGATAGAAACGCCGGTGCCTTCGCTTTTCACCTTTAACATCTCCGAAAAAGCATTCTGCAACCAGATGGGAACAGTGGTTGAACCTGTTCAACTCTCAATTCCAGCAACCAAATTCCGTAGCGATGGCGCATTACTTGTTACCCATTGGGGTATGAGTGGACCTGCTGCGCTGAAGCTATCATCGTATGCAGCACGCCATTTGGCAGAGAACAACTACCAATCGGCAGTGGCAGTGAACTGGCTTTACGAAACGAATACACAGCTGGTGGAGCAGAATCTCGTTGCCATAGCAACCGAGAATCCAAAGAAACAAATGGCAAACATTCGCCCATACGACCTCTCTACTCGCCTTTGGGAGTATCTACTGGACCGTGCAGGAATAGAAAAAGAAAAGCGTTGGGGCGAGTTGGGAAAGAAAGCATTGCACAAACTCGTTGAAACGCTAACGAACGACGTGCACCAGATTTCGGGTAAAGGAAGCTTTCGCGATGAGTTTGTAACCTGTGGCGGTGTTAGTTTGAAGAGCATTAACCCTAATACGCTGGAAAGCAAAGTATGCGAAGGGCTTTTCTTTGCGGGTGAAGTACTTGATATTGACGCCATTACAGGCGGATTTAACCTACAAGCTGCATGGACAACGGGCTATGTTGCTGGTCAAGAAGCAAGTGTTTAAGTAACTCCATCGTTCTGCAAACGAAAGTTAAAAACAAAGTTATTACAACAGCAAATGTTAATTTCAAAAACGCAAGACAAACGTAGCTAAAAAATAAAAAAGACGCTGTTGAAAGCTGTTTAATTCGCCCTTGTTTTATAAAACAATAGGTTTTACCGAGTAATAGTGCCTGTTTTGCTGTGCAAAACAGGCACTATTACGTTGCAAGAGAGGCTGTTTTACCTCTTGAAATATCATCGATACTTCTTAATTTATGGTCTAAATGCTACTTTTCAGCCTCAATAACGTTGCACACTTCTACCCTTCTAACGCATACATATTTGTTGTTCAGCAAATTAAGTTTACACACCTATAACTGCGTTTTTTCGAGAAGAGCAAGATGTTTGTTCGGAAAGTGGGCGTCATTTGTAACTTAGCAATGGCTTTTATAAACATTTATCAACATTTATTAACACCTAAAACTTATTACAATCAATATGTTTCAATCATCAAAAAGTAGTTGCAAGATGTGCAAAAAGCCACCCAGACATAGCATTATATAGCGTCTTATAGTGTTCGTTTTCAGAAATTGCAAACGTTTGCATGATATTGATCAAAAAACGTACGAAAAGGTTTTGCGTTTTCATTATATTATTGTTACCTTTGAACCGAATAACTAACAACTATATGAACTTACAATTTAATATAGAATACAGAACATATTACGGACAAGAACTTGTCTTAAATATCGTAAATAGCAGGGGTTCCGAAGCCAATTCTGTGTGCCAATACAGAATGCACACGTACGATGGACTGCTTTGGACAGTGGATATCAACAGAGATATCAAGCCCGGCACGGTGATAGATTACTTCTATAGCGTTCACGTAGGCGACCATGAAGAGCGTCGTGGTTGGAGTGTTGCGCCTCATCGCGTAATGTTTAACTCGGTACAAGCGTTGAATTACAGAATATTCGACCATTGGAGAGAAATTCCAAACAACGCTTTCTTGTACTCATCGGCCGTAACTGATTGCATCGTAGGTGCTAAAGAAGACAATCTTAAGCTTGAAAAGTACAGCAAATTCGTATGTCTGAAGGTGCGTGCACCGCAACTTGGTGTTGGCGACAGACTCTGTTTGATAGGCGCAGATCCTCTTATGGGTTCATGGAAAGAGCAAAAAGCAGTGAAGATGACACAAGTTGCCATCAACGAATGGGCCGCTTGTTTAGACGCAAACCAGTTGGCAAGCAACAAATTAGAGTTTAAATTGGCTATCGTAAACCCTAATAAGGAATACTCTCCGATGTGGGAAAACTGTAATAACCGCACCATAGAGCTGCCTGCAATGGAGGAAGGCGATGCGCTGGTGTACGAAATTAGCGAAGCCAACTTCACCCTTCCACCAACACGTGTAGCTGGTACGCTTGTGCCATTATTCTCGTTACGTTCTGACGCAAGCTTTGGAGTGGGCGACTTTGGCGACTTAAAGAAGATGGTAGACTGGGTGAGTCAGACTCAACAAAAGGTATTACAGATATTGCCTATCAACGATACCACAACCACACATACGTGGACTGACTCGTATCCGTATAGCTGTATCTCTATATTTGCACTACATCCACAGTACGCAGACCTAAATAGTCTGCCTGCATTAAAGGACAAAACACAGAAAGCACGATTCGAAAAAGAACGCAGACAGCTTAATGCACTGCCACAAATTGACTACGAACGTGTGAACGAACTTAAGAATGAGTATCTAAGACTCATATACGAGCAAGAAGGAAAGACTACTATCAGTAGTAAAGAGTTTAAGGCTTTCTTTGCAGAAAACGAGAGTTGGCTGGTGCCTTATGCACAATATAGCATGCTACGCGATAAGTATGGCACTGCCGAATTTGCACAATGGCCCGACCATAACCAATGGGACGAAAGCGAGAGAAAGATGCTTTCGACGAGTAGTAACAAGGCTTACAAGGAGGTTGAGTTCTTCTATTATGTGCAATTCATATTGAGTAGCCAGCTAAAGGCTGTACATGAATACGCCATTTCAAAACACGTTATTCTCAAAGGAGACATTCCTATCGGTGTAAACCGCAATGGTTGCGACGTGTGGACAGAGCCACGCTACTTCAATCTCAATGGTCAGGCTGGTGCTCCGCCCGATGAATTCTCGGTAAATGGGCAGAATTGGGGTTTCCCAACATATAATTGGGATGCGATGATTGCCGATGATTGCCAATGGTGGCTACGCCGTTTCCAAAACATGGCACACTATTTTGACGCTTATCGTATTGACCACGTGTTGGGTTTCTTCCGCATTTGGGAAATCCCAGTGCATGCTGTACATGGCTTATTAGGTCAGTTTGCACCATCGTTGGGTATGACTCGCGAAGAAATAGAGGGTTACGGACTTCATTGGCAAGAAGAGTTATTCACTCAACCATTCATTACAGACTGGGTATTAGACCGTATTTTCCGCGAACACGCTAACGAAGTGCGAGAGAAATACATAGAAAAGACATGGGGAAACCGCTACAAAATGCGCTCAGAATACGACACTCAGCGCAAGGTTGAAGCTGCTTTTAGCGGCATGGAAACCGATAAAGACATTTGGATTCGCGATGGATTGTATGCCTTAATAAGCGATGTTCTCTTTGTACGCGACCATAAAGACCCAAACAAATTCCACCCACGCATCAGCGTTCAAATGGATTTCATCTATGAAAGTCTATACGATTGCGATAAGCACGCATTCAATACGCTTTATAACGATTACTTCTATCGCCGCAATAACCAATACTGGTATCAAGAAGCAATGAAGAAATTGCCGAAGTTAGTAAATGCAACACGTATGCTTGTATGCGCTGAAGACTTAGGAATGGTGCCAGATTGTGTAGCTTGGGTAATGGATGAACTACGCATTTTAAGCCTTGAAATACAGTCAATGCCTAAAGATCCCAAGGTGCGCTTTGGACATTTGGGGGCTAATCCTTACCGTAGTGTAAGTACTATCTCTACACATGACATGGCAACATTACGTCAATGGTGGGACGAGGACTGGAACAGGGCGCAAGAATACTACAATACGATGTTGCATCAAGGCGGTCCTGCACCGCATCCAATGCCAGGTTGGTTAGCCAGAGATATTGTAGAACGACATCTAACATCACCAAGTATGCTCTGCGTACTTAGTATTCAAGACTGGATGAGTATAGATGAGCGACTCCGTTTAGCTGATGCTGACGCTGAACGCATCAATATTCCAGCTAATCCGAAGCACTATTGGCGCTACCGAATGCACGTTAGCATAGAACAATTGATGAAGAACGAAGAGTTCAACAAGAACATTACAGAACTGATTGCGAAGTCAGGAAGATAAAAAGAACAATGGCAATGGGACGTATTTTTACTACGTCCCACTGCTTGTATTTATAAGGATAATATTAAAATAGATATGAACAGATTTAAGGTATTGATTGTATTGCTGCTTTGTTCTGTTATGGCAATGGCACAAGGAGAAAGCGAAGGCAACAGTAACAAGTGGGAGACGGCAGCTTCGCCTAATGGCAAAGTAGTGGTAAGGTTTGGTATTGATAACGGTAGACCTTATTACACGGTGCAGTATGATACAAAAGATGTAATTAAGAAGTCGTTCCTTGGCTTAGAGTTAGCAAAAGATAAACATGCTAGTAAAGGTATGAAGGAAACCAGTTTGATGGACGGTTTCGAACTAATGCAGACGATAAAGACATCGCACGACGACACTTGGAAACCTGTTTGGGGCGAAACCGATGAGATACGCAACCACTATAACGAGATGACTGTATCGCTATTGCAAGCAAAAAGCAACCGCAATATAAAAATTTGCTTCCGTGTTTACGACGATGGAGTGGGCTTCCGTTATGAGTTTCCGCAACAAAAGGATCTCAATTACTTTGTTATAAAAGAAGAACACACACAGTTTGCTATGGCAGGCGACCACAAAGCATGGTGGCTTCCAGGCGACTATGATACACAAGAACAAGAGACACAAGAGAGTAAACTATCTGAAATACGCAGTCGCTTCCACGATGCCGTAAACTGGAGTAACTCTTCTGTGTCTGTTTTCTCGGATACTGGCGTGCAAACGTCCTTGCAAATGAAGTCGAAAGATGGTCTTTACATCAACCTTCACGAAGCAGCGTGCGTCAATTACCCTACTATGCACTTGAATTTAGACGACAAAAACATGGTGTTTGAGAGCTGGTTGACACCTGATGCAACTGGTATGAAAGGCTATATGCAGACTCCTTGCGAGACTCCTTGGCGTACAATACTCGTCAGCGACGATGCTCGTGACATGCTTTCAAGCAATTTAATACTTAATTTGAACGAGCCTTGCAAGATAGAAGATACAAGTTGGATTCATCCAACCAAGTATATTGGCGTATGGTGGGAGATGATTGTTGGTAAGAATAGCTGGAATTACACAGACGAATTCCCATCTGTTCAGCTCGGAATAACTGATTATAGCAAAGCTAAACCAAATGGTAAACATGGTGCAACAACCGAGAATGTGAAGAAATACATCGACTTTGCAGCCGAAAATGGTATCGACCAAGTACTTGTTGAAGGCTGGAACATTGGTTGGGAAGACTGGTTTGGGCATTCAAAAGACTACGTTTTCGACTTCGTTACGCCTTACCCTGACTTCGATATAGATTATCTGAACAAGTATGCGCACGAAAAAGGTGTGAAACTAATGATGCATCACGAAACGTCTTCTAGCACTCAGAACTACGAACGGCATCTTGAAGCAGCTTTCAACCTAATGAACAAATATGGCTACGATGCCGTTAAAACTGGTTACGTGGGCGATATTATTCCACGTGGAGACCATCATTTTTCTCAATCAACCAATAATCACTATATGCACGTCATAGAAGAAGCAGCCAAACACCACATTATGGTGAATGCACACGAGGCTGTTCGTCCAACAGGACTATGTCGTACATACCCTAATATGATAGGTAACGAAAGTGCACGTGGTACAGAATACGAGGCATTTGGTGGCAGTCGCCCTGACCACACGGTTATTTTGCCTTTCACACGACTACAAGGAGGACCTATGGATTACACTCCTGGTATTCTTGAAACGCAGCTAAAAACATGGAGCAACAACCAAAACTATCTACATACTACGCTTGTTGGACAGCTCGCACTTTATCTTACGATGTACAGCCCACTGCAAATGGTAGCCGACTTGCCCGAAAACTACAAGAAATACAACGATGCTTTCCAATTCATAAAAGACGTTCCGTGCAACTGGAGCAGGAGTATTTACTTGGAAGCAGAGCCTGCTGACTACATAACCGTTGCTCGTCAGGACAAGAATTCAAACGATTGGTACATCGGAGGAAAATGCGATGAGAACGGACACAAGAGTGTTTTGAAACTCGACTTCCTCGATAAGGATTACGTTTACGATTGTACGATCTATGCCGATGCAAAGAATGCGGACTACAAGAACAATCCGAAAGCATACAAAATTACCCATAGAAAGGTGAAGAAAGGCGATGTATTGAAGCTGACAATGGCTCCTGGTGGTGGCTTTGCTATATCTTTGGAGGCACGTTGGAATGGCGAAGAACATGCCGAACAGCTTACAAAAGTGAACAATACAGATTTTTAGAAATACAATATAAGGAACTTAACAAAGCAACAATATAACTAATATGAAACTAAAATATAGTATTTTCACGCTAATGACTACTTTTCTGCTCGCACTAACAGTACAAGCACAAAGTGTTTTTAACGAAGTTAGCTACTCACCGAAGCAAACTACGTTCAAATTGAACGCTTCCAAGAAACCGACACTGCGTATATACGAAGCTGGAAGAGGTGGCAATGCAATACAAAAGGTAAAGATGAAGCAAACATCAGAGAATGTTTGGGAAACTACTATCAGCGGTGATTTGAAGGGAAAGTTCTACACTTTCGACATCGGACGAGGCGAAACACCGGGCGTTTTTGCAAAAGCTGTTGGCATAAACGGCAAGCGAGGTGCCATCATTGATATGCAAACGACTAATCCAAGTGGCTGGAACAGCGACCGTCGCTTAACTTTGAGAAGTCCAGCTGACTTGATTATCTATGAGATGCACCATAGAGACTTCTCTATTGATGCCTCTTCGGGACTCGTAAACAAGGGCAAATTCGTTGCATTAACCGAACAAAAAGCCATCAAACACCTGAAAGAATTAGGTGTAAATGCTGTTCATATTCTGCCATCTTACGACTTTGCTTCAATAGATGAGAGCAATACGACCACCCCACAATACAATTGGGGCTACGACCCATTGAACTATAACGTGCCAGAAGGTAGCTATTCGTTCGATGCAGAGCAACCTACTCGCCGCATTCTGGAGTTCAAACAAATGGTACAAGCCTTACATAAAGCAGGCATTCGCGTTATTCTCGATGTGGTTTATAACCATACATTCGATATTGAAGGAGGTAATTTCGACCGTACTTTCCCTAAGGCATACTATCGTTATACTGCTGATGGTAAGCCAAGCAATGGCTCTGGCTGTGGCAACGAAACTGCTTCTGAAAAGCCTTTGATGCGCCAGTTTATGCTCGAAAGTATGAAATACTGGGTTAATGAGTATCATATTGACGGATTCCGAGTAGACCTTATGGGTATACACGATATCGAAACGATGAACCTTATTCGCAAAGAACTTACCGCAATCGACCCAAATATCTTTATTTATGGCGAAGGTTGGACTGCTGGAACCTGCGCCTACCCTACCGAAAAACTTGCGCTCAAAGCCCACATAAAGCAGATGCCAGGCATTGCAGCCTTCTCTGATGAGTTGCGCGATGCCCTCCGTGGCCCATTCTCTGACGATAAACAAGCAGCTTTCCTCGGTGGTCTTGCTGGCTTTGAAGAAAGTATTAAAGCGGGAATTACAGGTATGATAGCCCATCCACAGGTTGATTATAAAAAGGTAAACTATACGAAAGAAGCTTGGGCAAAAGAGCCTACGCAGATGATTTCGTATGTTAGCTGTCACGACGACATGTGTTTAGTTGACCGATTGAAGGCATCTATCCCTGAAGTTGCCTACGATATGGACGCACTTATCCGCCTAAACCTACTTGCTCAGACTGCTGTCTTCACCTCACAGGGTATTCCTTTCATGCTATCTGGTGAAGAAATGCTGCGCGATAAGAAGGGAGTGCACAACTCATACAATTCTCCTGACGAGATAAACCACCTTGATTGGAACAACTTAAAGAAGTATCCACAAGTCTTTGCTTACTATAAAGGACTCATTCAGATGCGTAAAGCGCACCCAGCGTTCCGCCTTGGCAGTGCAGAACTCGTACGAAAGCATCTCGAATTCCTACCAACACAAGACTGTCTCGTTGCTTTCAGATTGAAAAATCATGCCGGTGGCGACAAGTGGAATAACATATACGTGGTGTTAAACGGCAGTTCTAATCTCCAAAGCATTAATATTCCAAAAGGGAAATATACCATTGTAGTCAATAACGGAGTGATTGACGAGGCTGGAATTGGCCAAATGGAAGGTGGAGAGGTTATGGTTGACGCACAAAATGCACTTATTTTACACAACTAAACTTTAGAAATGAAACGATTAACTTTATTGCTATCGCTCTGTTTTTTAATGATAACAGCCAACGCAAAGATTGAAATCAAGAAGATAGACCCTACAAATTGGTTTGTAGGAATGAAAGATGCTTCGCTCCAACTAATGGCTTACGGCGACAATATCCGTAATGCAGAAGTTACAATAAACTATCCAAACGTGCGCATTGACTCCCTTGTTCGACTTGATTCGCCCAACTACTTGCTCATCTATCTTAATCTAAAAGATGCCAAAGCTGGTACGATGAACATAGACTTCAAACTTGGGAAGCAGAAAACAACAGTAAAATATACCTTACTTGATCGTGCTATGAGCGGTGAGGAACGCAAAGGTTTTGATAACTCTGACGTTCTTTATATGCTTATGCCTGACCGTTTTGCCAATGGCAACCCAAAGAATGACATTGTAAAAGGTATGCAAGACCAGCTCTGCAACCGCAATGAGCCAAGTCTTAGACATGGTGGCGACATTGCTGGACTTATACAACACCTCGACTATTTCACCGATTTGGGTGTTACTGCTCTTTGGTTTACACCCGTTTTAGAAAACGATCGCCCTGCTGATGGAGGCAAACACAGCACCTATCATGGCTATGCTACAACCGATTACTATCGAGTTGACCCTCGATTTGGCACAAACGACGACTACAAAACACTTACAGATGCCTGTCATAAGCGTGGAATGAAGGTGGTAATGGATATGATTTTCAACCATTGTGGCGACTATCACCCATGGGGAAAGGATGTTCCTTCAAAAGATTGGTTCAATAATCCTAACTACGGACTACAGACTTCGTACAAGCTAACACCTGTACTCGACCCTTATGCAAGCAAAGTGGATATGGCAGAAACTGTTGATGGCTGGTTCGTAAGGTCTATGCCTGACCTCAATCAGCGCAATCCGCATGTTATGCAGTACCTCATTCAGAACTCAATATGGTGGATAGAAACTGTTGGAATAGATGGTATTCGTATGGACACATACCCTTATGCCGACCGAACAGCAATGGCTGAATGGATGAAACGGATTGATAAGGAATATCCAAACTTCAATACTGTGGGCGAAACATGGGTCACTGAGCCTGCTTACACGGCTGCATGGCAAAAAAACAGTAAGCTTTCTGAAGAGAATAGTTACTTGAAAACTGTTATGGACTTTGCCTTTTTCGACCGCCTTTCAATGGCAAAGAACGAGGAAACCGATGATTGGTGGAAGGGATATAACCGCATTTACAACTCATTGTGCTACGATTACCTGTATCCAAACCCCTCTAGCGTAATGGCATTCATAGAAAATCATGACACTGATCGCTTCCTTGGAAATGGCAAAGATACCATGGCACTGAAGCAAGCATATGCTTTATTGCTCACTATGAACCGTATTCCACAACTGTATTATGGTACGGAGATACTCATGAATGGTACAAAAGAGACGACAGACGGCAATGTTCGTAAAGATTTTCCTGGCGGTTTCGTAGGCGATAAAGCCAATAAATTCACACGAGAAGGGCGTACTGCGGAGGAAAATGCTATGTTTGACTGGACTTCACGCCTACTCCACTGGCGCCAAGGTAACGAAGTTATTACCCAAGGCAAGCAAACTCAGTTCATTCCTCACAACGGAGTATATGTTATTGCTCGCCAATACAATGGTAAAAACGTTATGACTATCCTCAACGGACGCAACAGTGCTAACAAGCTGGAAGTTAAACGATATGCAGAAATCATTGGTAAACAAACCACTGCACGCGACGTTACTACAGGTAAAACAATATCTCTATCAACTGATGTACCTTTAAGTGCACGCCAAGCAATGGTTTTAGAGTTCTAAGAAACAAACTTCTTGTTCTATAGTTACAATTCTGCAAGAACACAATATAACTGAAGAATCTGCGAGGTTGCCTGTAAGCTGGCAATCTCGCAGATTTATTTTAGAGCATATTTTAGGAAGTGAGTAACGGAGTAAAAGAAACTTTTTAAAAGAATTAAATACCCAAATTACAATAGCATCATAAAGGACTTAAAAATTCAGAACACCCATTATATTTGTAAAGAAAAGCACAAGCAAAAAGCGATACCAACACTTTGGCTTTGCAATAGCGCCTCTTTTACGTTACAAAAGTGCCTATTTTACCGCGCAAAACAACCGCTTTTACACGATAAAACAGGCACTATTATAAAACATTGATAATGAAATAGTTGAACTAAAACAACTATCTTGAAAAATATTTACACCTCTTTAAGTTATTTACTGCTTTTATATTGAGCAGAATTACCATTTTTCTAACCACGAAAAGTAGTAAGAAGGTAGATACAAAAAAATAGGGACAGCTCACAAAAAGGAGCTGTCCCTAACTATATTTTTATATTCGCTGTTGTGCCTTCGCTAATTACTTACCGATGAACTTTACAGACTTTGCAGTACCATCGGCAAACTTAACGTTCTTGATAGATATACCCTTACCTGCCTTAGAAATCTGGCGGCCAGAGAGATCGAAGTATGTTTCGCCTACAACTTGCTTGTTAGCACCAGCTGCAACAGTTTCGATACCAGTTGGATCAGTAGTAAATACTGTCTCAAGATCGCCACAGAAGAGAGACTTTTCGTCGCTCCAATAGCCACCTAACATCTTTAACTTTAAGTTTTCCATAGTGTCGCCTTCCATGTATGTTTCGCCAAGTTTAATAGAAACACCATCAACATAGAACTTAATAGGGTCGTCTATAGGTTGTATTTTTCCTTCTTTTAATTCCATATAACCTACCTGGATACCAGCCTTAGAGCCATCTTGAAGTTCTCTGTAGTATATGTATTGACCTGCAGGAACAGTAATAACGTTGCCATCCTTTGTACCTTTTATCCAAGCGTTGAATTGATCACCATTAATATAAGTACCGAAAGTAAGTGCGTTATTCAGATAAACAGTCTTGTCATCAGCAGCTGTAACCATAAGCAAATCGCCTGCTGGCTGGCCGTTTTCTGCCAATTTTGCAAGGTCAAACAAAGAAAGTTTCTGCTTACCGTCCTCACTTTTTTGATACGCAAACATCTTACCGCTAACACGTTTGTAGGTTGTTAGAGTACCAGCTGGCTGGCCTTTCATAACTTCAGGAGCGTTTTGTGCTTGTACACTAACGCCAAAAATCGCTACGAGAGCTAAAAGTAATAGTTTCTTCATAATTTAAAAAGTTTAAGTAATACAATATATAACGGGGTTTCCCCACAGATAATAATCTATCACAATTGGACTGACTTACTTGAAGTCTGTATATTTGCTTTTTCTACATTTGCAAAAATAGAAAATGTTTTACTTAGAAGCAAACTTTCATAGTTTATTTTTAGATTGTTTAACATATTGCTATTACTCTAAGTTTTTTATAGTTTTAATGTACCTATAGTATAAAATAGGGTAATTCAGTTAATTCCCTCTTAAGAATCTCTGGAGACTGTCAAATGCCAG
>NZ_JABZSJ010000092.1:0-5640 GCF_015262605.1 Prevotella aurantiaca
AATGAAAAAGAGAGCATTTTTGCCCCCTTTCAGGAGTACATTTGACCATTAAGCCGAAATTTTTTAGAGTTGTTTTTTAAAAGTGTTTAAGATATTTCTTCTTTTCCTTTTTCTTGTTTATTGCTGTTTGGCGGACGTTGAGAAATACAAGTATGAAGTTCAGATTATCGCTGATTAGGTATATTTGTTAACCACATAAAAGTGAGAATCTTTTTTTGTTTGTACCAACTTTTTATTATCGGATAACCGATGTGTATAAGATAATAAGCTTTGAAGTTAACAAAAAAAGGATGGTTATGAATTTGTAGGACTTATTTGACAGTATTTTGTGACTTAAATTCTTCTTTTATATATTGAAATGCATTATTATTTCAGAATGGAGTCTTTTTTAGTGGTGGTATTTATTTATGGATTACATTTGATTTTACTTAATGTGTTGCTTTTTAGTAGCCCTCATATAGACATCATAGCCAAAATTTTATTAGGATGTGAAATATTCATATTTAGCCCTCCTGTTCTTCGAATCATATCGATCAAGTTTGAGGTTGATAAATCGTTTTTTTTAATTATTTTTATCAGTGATTTCAATTTGGGAAGACTAAATTAATTTTATAATTACGGATTTTAAATTTATAATTATAAAAATAAAATTTATAATTATAATTTTGATAGATTTTTATTATATTTTTTCTTTCTTATTAGTATTAAAATATAGCTTTATTTTTTCCTCCAAAAGTCTGTTTTGTAGTGTAATATTAGCTATTAGTACATACGAGCTTTATAACCTCCGCTCCTATAAGTTGATTTAATTGAGCGCCTAGAATATTATCAGAGTAAATAGTTTGCCAGTGGTTTTCAAATAATGGATTTTCTATATTACAATTCCCCAAAGAATCAAGCGCATAAATAATTAGCCTTTCCTTGTCACAAATACCCATTATGTTAGAACGTAATATACGTGCATAAGATAAAGCTTGACGAAATGCTTTCTGTTCTTCTAACATTGATGACATATCAAATTTAACTTCTATAACCAATGGAGCACTTTCAAAATGTGTTCTTCCCTTTGGAAAGAATACGAAATCGGGAATAGCTTTCTCTTTCCTTCCCGCTTTTAATTGCAATTGTCTTGTCCAGTCAGAAGTTCGATAACCAATTCTTTTTAAGATAGGAATTAGAATATTCTCTTCTACATCCTTTTCTTGTTTAATTTCCCCAAAATCAATTGATTTCCCAACATAAAGTTGGGGGTAATTATCAGTTCTTGCACCTTTTTCTTTTGCTAACCTCAATAACTCCGAATAATCTTTGGCTGTAAATGCTATGCCGTTTATTCCTTGTAAACTCTTGCGAACAATAGGTAGTTGCGAGAAATAAGAATCATTCTTCAAGTCAGCAAACGATATTTGTGGAAGTCTTACTCCTTTACATACTGTAGTTCTGCAATGGTAATAGTCGAAAGGGTTAAAGATACCAACAGATTCTGCACGCCAAATAGAATGGATAAAACTTCTTGGCGATGTGCAATATATAATAACGAGGTCTCCTTTACGTGTTCTCTCGTTGCAAGCCCAAATAGATGTTTGGGCTTGTGAATCTTTCCCTAATGAATCAAGAAACTCAAAATCTCCTTTGCCAGATCCCCCAGTTAGCCATACATTTGTAGGTGGTGGCAATTCTTCATTCTCTTGTTTTCCTTCTTCTAACAAAACTCTTGCTCCGTAATCGTATATGCAGGCGCAGACTTCAGCGTCTGTTAGTCCATTTTCTACTTGAAATTTATTTATTGCGCCACAAATATCATAGTAGTACATTAAATATTCTTTATAACTTTTTGTGCGCGGAATAGGTGGCAGTTCTATACCCAACGCATCACAGCTTTTTTGAATAATATCAAATCTACGTGGAAGAAGAATAGGCTTAAAGTAAGCATCATAAAAGTATAAGTACATTGATAAAGCATCTATTGTAGCTGCTTTTTGTCTGAATTTATCTGCTTTGATAAAATAATTTTCTTCAAACCAAATAATCTTTTCTTCTTGAATTTCAAACTCTTTTAAGTCATAGGATTCTACAAAAGTTTCGAAATTCTTGCGCTCGGAAAGTTCTTCGATTAAGAGATTCCGTTCGACAAGGTTAACTTCGTGCACAAATACACGATCTGCAAAATGTTGAGGTTTAATATAACCATTCAACTTTTGTAAGAAAGTTGCTATATTCTCTATTTTTTGATAAACATCATCTGTTTCTGGATTAAACATCGTAATTGCATTTTGACCATCTGATGATTGCTTATAATAGTTCCATAATTTTTTATTCATAGGATAAGTTTTATATTTTGAAATTATCTATAGCGTGAATTAATATTCAATTATGTGATACGAATATTTTTGTTATTAAAATTTAGATTATATTACATTGCAAAGTTAATTATTTTACCGATAGTATAAAATAATATATATGTATTTTTTATAATGATATTTAAATTTCAATCTAATGTGTTTTGTGAGAGATTTTTTAAATGGTATACAAACTTACTAATAGCTTTTATCAACTTAATATTTATGCAAGAATGGCGAACAAAAAGTTTTTGTTCGCCATTTAAGTTGTGATGTGAGAAGTTTAAACATTGCTTTGTAATATGCTTTATTACATATTTTGTAAGTACAATTTACGAATAAATACGAAGTTTACCTCCTATTACTATATGAACATTAGTGTGCAAAACGAATACTCGTTAAGAATTGTTCATTTTCGTTGTAAGCTACAGCTATATAGACTCCATTAGGTATATTTACTAAAGAGATATTCTCCTGGTGACCATTTGAGCACAATATTAAATTTCCGTTAGCTGAATAAAGAAGTATTTTGGCAACAGCTGCAGTTTTACAGATTGCATTTTCTGCTTGATTATAGCGTAGATACGATTTAGATTCTGCTTGCTGCTTAAATATTCCAGTAGTTCCTGTTGTTATTACTTTCCAACCATTTTCAGTTGCTTTTATTGTGTTTGCGTTTGAAGTACCTGGATTTTCGCTGATATCTGCAACACTCCATTTCAAAGAATCTTGTTCTTTTGGTGTAGCATTAGGTGCTTTAGGAAGTGCATCAAGTAAACGAGTTAGAATATCAGCTGATAGTTGGTTATTAGCAACCCCTAAAGAGTATAACTTATTAAACTTTGTCCACTTTATATCGCGCAATTGATTTTGGTTGAGATGAAGCATTTTAAGTTTAGTGTTGCCCGTTAAATCTATTTCATTCAGCTTATTATTTTTGCAATAGAGTTCTTTTAGTTGCGTATTAGTTGAAAGATTTAAAGTTTCAATCGCATTATTACTGCATGCTATTCCCATTAGCATCGTGTTTGTAGCAAGGTCAAGTTTACTTAACTTATTGCTTTCTACATCCAAAGTGCGTAATCCAGTGTTTATTTTCAAATCAATTGAAGTTAGTAAGTTTCCAGCACAGTAAAGTTCTGCTAATATTTTATTAGTAGTAAGATCGATTGTAGCTAAACGATTTTGGCTTGCATCAAGTGTTACAAGAAGAGTGTTCGCTTTTACATCTATGTTCATCAGTTGATTATTTGCGCACCGCAGTGTTGATAATGCTTTGTTATGAGTTATATCTAAACTGCTTAATTGATTGTTACTACAATCGAGAATCGAAAGTTTTTCAAGTCCACTTACGTCCAAATTAGTAAATAGGTTTTGTCTACATTTCAGTTGTGTTATTTTAGGAGTAGGTTTCAAATCAAGATTTGATAAGTTGTTATTACCAATTGATAAGCGTTGTAAACCAGAGTTATGAGAAAGATCTAAAGTTGATAGTTTATTATCAAAGGCAAACAAAGTCTCTAATTCCGGGTTGTGACTTACGTCAAGTGCTGTTAATTTATTTGCTCCACAACCTAATATTTTTAATGCAGCGTTATTGCTAAGGTCAAGGTTTTCTATATTATTATCACCACATGAAAGTTGCGTTAAAGCCACATTTTTGCTTACGTCAATAGAGTTTATTTGATTCTGATGACAAATTAGCACGTGTAATTCTGTATTTTTGCTGACATCAAGTGTCGATAAAGCATTGGACGCGCAATATAATTGATTGAGTGCAGTATTTGTTTCTACTTGCAGATTCTTCAATTTATTGTTGTGGCAGTATAATTCTTCTAAATGTTTTAGATTAGCTATATTTAGTGTTGTTAAATAATTATCGTTACATGCCAACCATTGAAGCGAACTTACAGCACTTGCGTCTAAAGTTGTGAGTTTATTACCACGACAGTCCAATTTTTTAAGTTGATGACAATCAGATAAGTCAATTTGAATCAAGTCGTTCTTATAACAAGTTAATGATACGATATTGCCTTTCACTACAATGTTTTGAGAACTTACGGTATAACCATCTTCCTCATTTCCATTTACTCCTTCTATGCTGAAAGTTTCACCATTTGCAGCTTCTATGTCAATATTAAATTCCTCACCCACAGCCTTAGAAGTTTGCAAGCGAATAATATCTTTAGGATTCTGTCCTATCATAGTACCAGTTCCAATCATAAAGAATAAAAGCGGTAATAACAAGCGACTAAATGACGTCGCGTTAAACGAAGTAGATAATGTTTTCATATACGTTGATTTGTTAAATGATTAAGAAACCGCAACAATGGCGGCTTAGTCGCAAAGGTAAAAATAAATTATCAAAAAACATTGCGGTTAGAAGTGATAATTTTGGTTGTGGCTGACAAATCGTAGAAAGAAATGCTGAATAAATTAAGATAAGAAATGTACTGGCAAACTTCGATGATTTCACAGACAAAAAGATTGCGAACATACAGAAGAAAATAAACATAAGACCGAGACAAAAACTAAATTTTAAAACACCAAAATGCGAGTTCTACAGAACAATATAATAATTTTGTACTTACTGGTTGACTCTACGATGAATTTCTTAAAAAGAAATTGCGAAAATGTTTAGATATGTATTTGAAATGTGCTAAATTTGCAAAAAGAACAAATGTAGAAGATTTGGAGAAGTTCGTAAACCTTAATCTTAGCAAACTTCCAGAATTTTCAAATAAGTCATATACTTTAGAATAGGACAAGATGGAAAAAAAATATAATTCAAAAGTTGACTTGTGGTTATATCTGTTTATATATATAAGTATAATATTATCTGCAGTACCTATTCTTTTAATTGATTTTAATTGGATTGTTACTATTTTTCTATTTGTTATCCTCGCAGCGTTAACCTTGTATCCATTAGGAATTAAATATACAATTAATGGAAAAGTCTTATCTATTCATTGTCCTTTCTTTTCAACACAGGTAATTGATATTTTTGATATTTTGTTAATAGAATCTACGCACACTTTAGATTCGTCACCTGCAGCTTCAATTGATCGATTAAAGTTAACGTATAAGCATGGTTGTGTCATTATTTCACCTAAGAAAAAAAAGGATTTTGTAAATCATATTTTATCAATCAACTCAAAGGTTCATATAAAAATCAATTGAAGATATATAAAAAAGTATTGCTGTTTGGTAAAACTTTTTAGGAACGTCTGAAATTAGGGTCAACACTTCTGGCGTAATGGACATTTGGTAGGCTGAAAGCTCACGGAACGCTTTTATTTAC